>JABSOH010000098.1 GCA_013216065.1 Alphaproteobacteria bacterium | reverse complement strand
AGATCGCAATCCTGTACAAATTTCGGCCTTTGCCGCCGCAATCGCTTCAAGATTGGGGAAATTAGCCTGATGCACCGCATAAACATTCAGAATCAGCGCGATATCGGGTCGCAACAGTTGGCTTAAGAGCGCAATCTCGCCGGAAACATTCATCCCAAGCTCAAAAATCGCCGCATCCCAACGCATCATACAGCCCATCTGTGCCAGACACAACGGCATCCCCAAGTTGTTATTGAAATTGCCCTGCGAAGCATACACAGCATGGGCCGCTGAAAAGCCTTGCTGCATCAGGCTGCGGGTCGAAGTCTTGCCCACCGAACCCGTGATGGCAATGAAGCGTGTTTTGCTATGCTGTCTACGCGCATAACGCGCCAATTGCCACAACGCATCGCGCATAATTGGAACTCGAATCTGCGGCAAAGGGTGATCCTGAAATTCTTCAACTACCGCGAAGACTGCACCTTGTTGCGCGGCGTGATCAAGATAATCGTGACCATCGACGTGTTCCCCGCGAAAAGCCAAAAACATATCCCCGGGCGTAATGCGCCGCGTGTCGATCACAACCCCATCGGCAGCAGAAATTTCACCGCGAGTCTTCGCACCCGCAAGCGCGGCAAGGATGTTCTCTCTCGGCCAAGCACTCATGACGCACCTCCATCGGGCGTGCAGTATTGCTGCGCCACCGCGGCATCATCAAAGGGCAGAACCTCATCGCCAACGATTTGGCCGCGCTCGTGCCCCTTGCCAGCAATCAAGACCACATCTCCAGCATCGGCTTTCTGGCACAGATATGCAATCGCTGCCCCACGATCTCCAATCTCTGTCGCTTCGGGAATACCACGAAATACCTGTTGCCGAATCAGAGCGGCATCTTCGCCGCGCGGATTATCATCGGTCACCACCACACGATCTGCCAAGCGCGCTACCTGCCCCATCATCAGGCGTTTGCCTTGGTCACGATCCCCGCCGCAACCAAACCCCAACCATAAATGCCCTGAAAAATGCTGACGCACGTCCTGCAACACCGCCGCCAGCGCATCCGGAGTGTGGGCGTAATCGATATAGACCACAGCACCTTTTGATGTGCTCCCGATCCTTTGCATCCGCCCCGGCACCGAGCGTAACTCGTTTAACACAGAAGCGGCATGGTCACGATCAGCACCCAACGCCACCACTGCACCGTAGGCGGCTAGAACATTCAGGCATTGAAAATCGCCGATCAAATTAAGCCGAATCTTGTGGCTACCGTGTCCATCGTACAGCGTGAACGCTATTCCATCAGGTGCGCGCGTGAGACCGCGCGCTTGAATATCGCCAGAATCGATCCCAAACGATCGCACGGAAAGCCCACGCTGCGCACTGATTTTGCACACTGTCTGCCCACCCTGCCGATCCATCGCGTACAGTACGGCGGCATCTTCGGGCAGAAGTTCCGAAAACAACCTAAGCTTTGCCGCAAGATAAGCGTGTTCGGTACCGTGATAATCGAGGTGATCTCGGCCTAATCCGGTAAATACGCCGACACCAGGCTGCGCGCCATCAACGCGGTGTTGATCGAGACCATGGCTCGAAGCCTCAATGCAAACGTGCTGTATGCCTTCGATGTGCAATTCCGCCAAAATCTGCGCAAGCCTTACGCAATCCGGTGAAGTCAATCCCGCCTGAAATTTCTGTGTGCTACCAAGAACCCCCAACGTACCCACTGACGCCGCTGAATGCCCTAGCTCGTGCCACAACTGCCGAGTGTAATCCGCCACTGAGGTCTTGCCATTAGTTCCTGTCACCAGCACTTGTGCCGAGGGTTGCGCCCCGTATAACCACGCCGCGAGCTTTGCCGCCAACCAATGTGGACGCGAGGACTGCATAAAGATTACTCCTTCGCGTGGCGTAATCGAACGCGTATCGGTGAGAACAATGCTCGTCCTCTTCTCAATGGCCTGATCAAGAAAATCCCGCCCATCTCTCCGGCTACCGAGCAAAGCCACAAAGACAAATCCTTGCGCAACCACACGCGAATCCAGCGTCATGCCGTGTATGGACGAATTTATGTTGCCATGAACACAAAGCTTGGCATCTTGGCGGCGACAAAAAGCGACGACCTCGGCAGCCTCGGGCTTGAAGCAGATGTCGATCATACTAAACCATTCTGCCGAAGCGTTTCTGGGCTTTTCAACTCTGGACCATCTTGCTGATCAAGAAACGGAATTGACCCACTACGAGCGAAAACTGCTCTAGTTCTGGGCAACGCGGACGGGGTTATGCTGATAGGGTAGAGAATACATGGTTTCGTATTCGCGCGCCCAGTCGGGATCACGCAGAAGACCTTCAGCCAACGCAATACGCCGCGCAATATCACCGACAACTGGCGCGGTAACCTCGCCAGCGTTGGCGGGTTTGCCGCGTTCGTTGATCGGCTTCAGCAACGTCGCAACCACAACATAGCGTGGGGCATCCATCGGGAACACCCCAACAAACGTCGCCCGGGTATCATCGCTGTAATGCGCCCTCACCTCACCCTGCGCTTCGACGTGATACTTTGCCGTGCTTGTTTTGCCCCCCAAGAGTACTCCCGGACGATAGGCGCGTTTTGCCGTACCTTTGACATGGGTGACATTGGTCAACATTATGCGGCGCAAAGTCTCGGAATGCGCGACCGCGAACACGCGCCGATTGCTTAAACCCGACTGGTTTTGAAGATACACCGGCTTTATGCGTGTTCCACCGTTCACTAAACTTGCAGTTGCTGTAGCGATCTGCTCGAGATTCGTATAGAGACCATAACCAAAGGAACGGTTCGCCACCGAAGAAGACCCGCGCTTTCCGGGTTTATCAAGGTCACCTGGCGCAATCAGACCAAGCCGTGCAAACAGTTCGACCTGCTTTTTATGACCAGCCTCGAGAGCAATTTTCGCCGAGCCGCGATTATTCGAGCGCAGAAAAATCCCTAACATATTCAGATTAAAACGCTCGGGGTGATCCTCGACAATCAAATGCCTCCCCACCGTCATGCGCTTGCGGGTTTCGAACACCCGGTACAGATCAACGCCTTGCTCTAGCGCAAGCGCAGTATTGAAAATCTTGAACACTGAACCCACCTCGAACATGTCTGTGGTATGATCATTATCCATTGCAAAAAACGCGGTCTTGAAGTGATTCGAAAGGTAATTTTTCTGATTGATGTTGTACGTCGGCAAAGATACCCGCGAAACGATTTGTCCGCTACGCACGTCCTGCACCAGAGCCATCGCACCGATTGCGTTGGTTTTCGTCATCCCGCGCGCAAGTTCGTCTGCCACGATGTGTTGAATGCCCTCATCAAGACTCAACCGCACCGCCTTGTCCTGTCCAGCAATCTGATCGTCAAGAGCCATCTCCAAACCTGAAAGCGGACAGTAGTCTTCTTTTATAGAGCCGACAACGTGCGCAAACAGATCATTTTTGGGATAGACTCGGCTCGCATGAGACGTCACCCGGATCATACCACCATACCGATCTTCTAAAGACTTCAACTCGAGTGCCTGGCGTGGCGATAATCCAGCGGCAACATAAACGTAACCTTTTTGCTTTTTCAACGCCCACATCACATCATCAAAAACTTTGGTCGGGATAATCTCAACGATACGCTGCGCTAAGCCTGCGCGTTCGGCATCGTCTTGGAAATGATACACATCCAGTTGGAATTGCAATTGCGATTTCTGCACATTTCCCGCCAATAGCTGCCCCTGACGATCCAGAATTTTCGCGCGCTTGGTAACACAATTGCGCTCTTCATCGGTCGCCGCCGCAACTCTTTGCGGCACAATCGACTGACCTGCGATGGCGGATTCGATGAAGTTCATGCCCCCTACAACATCTGGCTCAGAGTGTTCCAAAATAAATTCAGGGCGAACATTAAGCCCACGCATCCCAAATCCACTGGGATTGTGGCTAGGGATGGCACGCATTGGGGCGTGTACCACATCCGGGGCTTTGCCGAAAAAGCTACCCGCGCCCCAAAGACCAAAACAGCCCACGATTACCACAACCACAAGAGCTTCGTTGTGGCGCTTTTTGGCCAGAAAGGCGCTCCTCGGCAACTCGGGCAGATTTTCAACGGCAAGCGTCGGGCTTTTTTTGCAACTAAAAGGAAACATCGTCTGTCTTCCGGATCGGGCTGAAGTTACTTGTCAGCAAGGGGTTGAGGAGAAAGAAAAGGGATATCGTCAATCTTTAAGAATCGCTCGGGGCGCTGCAATTCCGGCAGATTGCTTTGTTGCAGCCTATCAAGGCGGGCACTGTTTTGATTCAGGGCATAATCGGCCTCAAGCGTAGCGTACTCCTGATCAAGGATTTGCGTGGTACGGTTCAGGGTCGTGAGCGTGTCTTCGAGCGCCTTGATTTCGTGCGCCAAATCGAAAGTGCGCCAGATCGTCGTGGTCATCAGAACCATGAGCCCTATAGTCATGATGCTGAGCAAAAACACGCGCCCGTGGTGACTGTTCAGCATGGGACACCTACCGCAAGTTTTTGCGCAAAACGCAACTTGGCCGATCTCGCACGCGGGTTACGCGCGAGTTCCTCTGTAGAAGCGCGCACCACGCCGCGATGCAGCAGAGCAAAACTTGGCTGTGGCAAGTCTATCGGCGGCAGATGGCGCGAACCTTGCGATTGCTGTATGCGGGCCTGCAAGAAGCGCTTCACCACACGGTCCTCCAGAGAATGAAAAGACAACACGGCGAGAACCCCACCTGGATGCAAAATCGCTTCTGCTGCCTGAAGACCCTCCTGAAGAGCCTGAAGCTCGTCATTGACATGCATACGCAAAGCCTGAAAAGTTTGCGTTGCTGGATCGATTTTGGCTCCGCGACGCTGCTTAACCTCGTGAATGATCGCAGCAAGCTGCGTTGTCGTCGTGATACGCCCCTGAGCACGATGACGCATAATATTCTTCACAATCGTCCGCGCCATCGGCTCTTCACCGAGCGCACGGATAATGCGCGTCAACTCCTGTGGGGTGTAATCGTTCACGACTTCTTCCGCTGAACGTCCCTGCCCCGACATCCGCATATCCAGCGCACCATCCTCGCGGAAAGAAAAGCCACGGTGCGGCTCGTCTAATTGCATGGAGGACACACCGATATCCATCAAAACACCATCTACCGCGATGACCCCAAGCTTGGCGAGGCTCTGCACCATGGCTCTGAAATTGCCTGGCACGAAAACCAAACGCTTAGGATAGTCCCGCTCTAAAACCACCGCATAGCCCGCAACGTTGGGATCTTGATCCATGGCGTAGACCACACGGTTCGAATGCTGGCTCAGCAAGGCGCGGCTGTGCCCACCCGCCCCGAACGTTGCATCAACCACCAGCGCGCTCTGCGCCATTACCGCGACAATTCGATCAACCAAAATCGGTTTGTGGAGAATCCGCAAGGTCATGAATCACATCTCGGATCAAATTGCACCGTTAAGCGTTGAACATTCTTCACCGTTTGGCGCAAGGCGGCGCGGTGACTGCTCATTTTCGCCGAGGTAGATTCCACCGCCTGATCCGGATTCCAAATCTCAAAAAACCGTCCCACCCCGACGTACAGAACCTTATCTTTCAGACCAAGCGCGGTAATGGCATTCGGCCCGATGGCAAACCGGCCAGCGGCATCGAAGCGCATCATGTCAGTATGCGCCAAAATATGCTCGATCACCTGCGCTCGCGCCGTGTCGCAAAAATCAAGTTCACGCACCAGATGATCCATCAAGCTGCGTCCAAAGCACGAAAGATGCATCGGCACTTCGGCAACATCCCACCGCACCAAATAGAGTCGCGACTGTACCTCGGCAGATTCGGCAAGACCAAAGGTCTCACGGAAGTCTGCTGGAAGAGCGGAGCGCCCCTTCGCATCCAGAACGGCTTCGATTGTGCTGTAAAACAGAGCCTGAATCATCACCCTCTCGTTTGTGCGCTATTCACTCCAACAATCCATTAAAAATGGGATTTCATACTTAATAACTAAATAAAGTCATGTCATATCAAGGCAAATATGACAAGTACAAAGACTTATATCACCACATCACAATGATCGGATCTAAGAACAAAAGGCGAATAAAAAATTAAAAAACAAATGTATCTCATTGTTTATAAATAGATATTAAAAATTTAAAAAAAAAGCATAATCCATACAAATTTCATGCGATAATAGAAATTAAGAACAAAATATGTACATATGTAATAAATCTGTTAAATTTGGGAAATTAGTGTATATTATGTCTTTTCCACATCAAAGATCCCTCCGAATCGTCCGAACATGCAAAAGAATCGCGCAGAAACTGTTGCGACAGATAGAACTCTCGAAAGATGGGCGGGGGAAAGCAGGTCAGAAGGCCTGTAAGCCGGGTTCTGTCACGAGAGTACTCTCGTGGATGACTATTCATCTGCGCCGCGCATTACTGCACGGCTGAAGCGATCTACCCGAATGCGGCGTGAACGCACGCCAAGTGCACTCCTATCTGATCTTGCTCCGCGAGAGGTTTACCATGCCTTACCTGTTGCCAGACAAGCGGTGCGCTCTTACCGCACCATTTCACCCTTACCCGATGTCGGGCGGTATATTTTCTGTGGCACTTTCTCTGGGGTCGCCCCCGCCGGATGTTATCCGGCTCGCTGCGGTTCATGGAGCCCGGACTTTCCTCACCGCTGGGCGGTGCAGTCATCCAGCCTTCTGACGCTTTACCTTATGCGGGTTCTGGTGTAAAAAGGCAAGTCCCCTCGCGAACCTTTGCCTTCCGTACCGCTTTGACTGCAAAGGCGGAAGTAAGCAATATCCTATTTTTTTTGACTCTACACGAAGTGGAATTCTTTGATGCTGTATTCAATTGCCGTGGCCGGAGCAACGGGGAACGTTGGCCGGGAAGTTCTGAGTATTTTGGCCGAGCACAGTTTTCCTGCCAGGAAAGTGGTGGCCTTGGCGTCTTCGCGTTCCGTTGGGAAAGAGATTAGCTACGGCGAGGATCGGACCCTGATCGTTCAGGACCTTGCCAAGTTTGACTATAGCCAGACCGATATTGTGCTGTCCTCGCCCGGCGGCGCAATTTCGGCGATTCATTCACCCCGCGCAGCAAAGGCCGGCGCCATCGTGATCGATAACACCTCGCACTTCCGCATGGACGACAATGTGCCGCTAGTGATACCCGAGGTCAACGAAACCGTGTTGCAAGATTTTCTGTTCCAGCATCAACAGAACCCCGGCGGTATCATCGCCAATCCAAATTGCTCGACGATCCAGATGATAGTGGCCTTAAAGCCTCTGCACGATCTTGCGACCATCACGCGGGTGAACGTTGCAACATACCAATCGACTTCGGGTGCAGGCAAGGAAGCCATGGACGAGCTTTATGATCAAACCCGCGCCGTGTTCACCAACGACCG
>JABSOH010000097.1 GCA_013216065.1 Alphaproteobacteria bacterium | reverse complement strand
CGCCGAGCAGATGGGGGCGACTCTTTCCAACACCGCCCACTCGGTGAATATCAAAGAGCGGCTCGATTTTTCCTGTGCAATTTTTAGCAAGGACGGCGACCTGGTGGCGAATGCGCCGCATGTGCCGGTGCATCTGGGTTCGATGGGCGAAAGCGTGCGCACCATTATGCACAAAAATGCCATGCGCATTCAGCCCGGCGATGTGTATATGATGAACAATCCATTTGATGGCGGCACGCACCTACCTGATGTTACGGTGATTACCCCGGTGTTCGACAAAGCAGATCAAGAGATCATTTTCGTAGTTGCCTCACGCGGGCATCATGCCGATATCGGCGGCAAAAGCCCAGGTTCTGCGCCGCCAGATTCGACGCATATCGAACAAGAAGGCGTCGTAATCGACAATTTCTTGTTGGTGCGCGCTGGAGTGTTTTTCGAAGCCCAGGTGCACACATTGTTGGCAAGCGCGCTCTATCCGTGTCGGAACATCCTAGAGAATCTTGCTGATCTTAGTGCACAAGTGGCGGCAAACGCCACTGGAGTCCGAGAATTGGGCAAAATGGTCAAGCATTTCAGTCTTCCCGTGGTGCAGGCCTATATGGGGCATGTGCAGGATAATGCCGAGGAATCTGTGCGCGCGGTGCTGGATGTTTTGAAAGATTGCCAGTATCGCTACGCGTTGGATGATGGCAGCGAAATTATGGTCAAAATCACTATCGATGCAAAAACTCGAGGCGCGATCATCGACTTTAGCGGCACTTCAGCGCAAAACCCCGGCAATTACAATGCCCCGGCAGCAGTGTGTCGGGCGGCAGTATTGTATGTGTTTCGCACTTTGGTGCCGCACGATATTCCGATGAACGAAGGCTGCTTAAAGCCCTTGAACCTAATCATCCCTGAGGGCAGCATGATTAATCCGCGCTATCCGGCGGCGGTAATCGCGGGCAATACCGAGGTTTCCCAAGCCATCACTGAAACCTTGTACGCAGCCTTGGGGGTATTGGCCGGTTCACAAGGCACCATGAACAATTGCGTCTATGGCAATTCCCGCTATCAGAACTACGACACTGTTTGCGGCGGTGCCGGAGCAGGGCCTGACTTCGATGGTGCGAGTGCGGTGCATACCCATATGACCAATACGCGCCTTACCGATCCCGAGGTTCTGGAAAATCGCTTTCCGATGCGGGTGCAGGAATTTTCGATCCGGCGCGGTTCTGGCGGCGCGGGCAAGCATCGCGGCGGGGATGGTGTGGTGCGCAGGCTCGAATTTCTAGAATCGATGACGGTGACTATGCTGACTTCGCACCGTAAAACCCGCCCCTTTGCGGTAGCGGGCGGCGAAGAGGGTTTGCCAGGAGAAAACTCGATCCAGCGTGCTGATGGTAGCGTGGTTGCACTGCAAGGCAACGATTCGATCAAGGTTGCCCCAGGTGATGTTTTTGTACTCAAGACCCCGGGTGGTGGTGGTTACGGCTCGGCCTAGGCTCCGGATATATCAATCTTGCGCTTTGTCGAGTTCCTTTAATGGTGTTGTGAAATTCTTGAGCTTGAGACCCTCGCGCTGGAATTGGCAGGCGGTGCGGGGAATTTGGTGATGTCTATGACCGCGGTTTTGGCAAAGTGTTGCACAAGGCCTTGCAGACTAGGGTTGAGTCCAATCAGTGGATGTGGCGATGATTATCTCGAAGGGCTGCAGCAAGCTGGCCTTGGGGGCAAGATTGAGGTCTCCTTCGAAGGTAATCTGGCAACAATCAGCGAGCGTTGGGATGAGTGCAGCCAGAGTTTGCCGGGTGCACAACGCTGGCGAACACAGCACAGCGTCAGGCAGTGTGGACTGTTTCTCAAATCGGCGCGTCATCACGACGAGGTCGCGCCGTCTCCAGACGTTGATGGGGCGGTGAAATTCATTCGCACTGTTTTGTTTCCAGAGCAGGTCGTGCCAACTTGGCGTGGTGCAGTAGAGTGAGTATCCGCATGGGAACTCCACATCATGGCGATAAATTGGGTTTAGTGTCAAGGTGCATGAGGCGGGATCGTGCTATTGTCACAGATAAAGTCATTTAGGAAATTGCGACGATCAGTATACTTTAGTGTGGGCTATATGAGGAGATAAGGTATGAATGATTTGTGATCGGTTAGACGCCCTGAATTTGTTGGAGAATTTGGGGGCGGATGGGTTTCAGGCTCGATGATACGTTAGGGCATTGTGGCCAGTAGGGGAGAATGGCCTTTGCCTGTTTCCGAACTGTTTTCTTAAGTCCCGTTTTTTGGTGGCCTTGATATTTAGGAGTTTAGTTTAGCCGTTCACGCCCCTTTCGGGGTTCCGCTTTTCACCATGGATAGAGAATAACAAATGTCATATATCGGGGTCGACCTCCATACGAATTCTTTTATGATTTGTCGTCTTGATGCGGACGGGTTGGGGAACTTTGAAGCCTATCAGCTTTCAAAGGCTGATGTTGAACAGTTTTGCCTAAGCCTTGATGCTTGGCGATGAATTAGGGCTTAAAGCAATGAGTAATGCTGCCTGGTTCTGTGATGAGGTTTGCCCGTGTATTGACCGGATCGTGGCGGTGAACCCGGAACAGTTCCAGGTGATCCGCCAATCGGTAAAAAAGACGGATCGCAACGATGCCCTGACTTTGGCATTCTTTCTTTCCACAGGCATGCTGCCAGAGACGCGTTTGAAATCTGTGGCTGAGTCCGGGTTGGCGTCTCGGGTTCAGACTCGCGATAGTTTTGTGAAGAACAGCACGTTGTTATTGAACAGGATCCACGCTCTCCATAATCGCCGAAGAACGAAGCTCAAAAAAGAAGGTTTGGCGAGCCAGAAGAAACTATTGGCACTTGACTCTAGCCAATTCACACCGTTTGAACATATTGAGCTTGATACTTTACGTGAGCAGACCCTGAACCTGACGACTGCACTCACAAAACTGGATGGTGCTATTGAAGCGGCGACCGAGAAAATGGATGGCTTTAACGAGCTGACCAGCATCAAAGGCGTCAAAGAGCGCTCAACTGCGATCCTGCTCTCAAGTATTGGCAATATGGATACCTTGGCCAGTGCTGACAAACTCATGGCCTATATGTACCGCGGGTCAGCTAATCAATGCTTCACCAAGCGAGGCAACAAACTCATGCGCACAATGCTGGTACAATGCACACTGATCGCGATTCGTTACTCTGACCTTAACAGCTTTTATCGGCGCATTAAGGAACGCCGAATAGGAGAATATTATGTCCATTGTTGAGACAACACTGCGGAACAACACTGCGCCTAAGACACCGACCTCATTTCTGCCCGAGGAATTTACGGCGGAGGAGTCCGCCTCGCGGCTTCCGAGTCTGAGCGAAGTTGGAGCTGAGGCTTGGGATACGCCTGCGCGTTTCATCAACCGTGAAATCTCGTGGCTGGCTTTTAACGGCCGAGTGCTTGAAGAGGCGACGGATCCTGCGCATCCCTTACTCGAGCGGGTGCGTTTCCTGTCTATTTCCGCGAGCAATCTTGACGAATTTTACATGGTGCGAGTTGCGGGCCTCAAAGGACAAATCGCAGCCGGAGTCACGCAGTACAGTCCGGATGGGCGCACAGCGGAAGAGCAACTTGAAATGATTGCTGCGCGCGCCAGTATGCTAATGCGCGAGCAGCGGCGGATCTGGAATCTGCTGGTTGCCGAGCTTGCTGAGCAACAGGTTTATCTGACCAAGCCGGATCAACTCAAAGCCGCGGATCGAAAATGGTTGACGCAAACCTTTTCAGACGAGATTTTTCCGGCTTTAACGCCATTGGCGGTTGACCCGGCGCACCCATTTCCGTTCATTCCGAATCGCGGTCTGGTGATGGTGGTAGCGCTAGATCGTGCAAACGACGACACGGTGATGAATGGCTTGATTCCTTTGCCAAGCAGCCTATCGCGTTTCAATCGCTTGCCGGGTGCACTGATTCGTTTCATCCTGCTCGAGGATATCGTGCGGATGCACACCCATCATTTGTTTCCGGGGTTCACCATCACCGGACAGGGGCTGTTTCGGGTGCTGCGCGATAGTGATGTCGAGATCGATGAGGAAGCCGAAGATCTTGTGCGCACTTTCGAGAGTATGTTGCGGCGGCGGCGGCGGGGCAATGTGATTCGCTTGACCATTGACATCGAAATGCCCGAGGAACTTAGGGATTTTGTGACCGATCAATTGCACGTTCCCGAAGCTGATGTGTTTGCGTTCGATGGTCTGCTTGGGGTGAACGATGTCAGCCAGATGATTCTTTCTGAGTTGCGGCATTTGCAGTTTCCGCCGTTTAACCCGCGTTTTCCTGAGCGGATTCGAGATTTTGGCGGTGATTGTTTTGCCGCAATCAAGTCGAAAGACATCATCGTCCATCACCCCTACGAGAGCTTTGATGTTGTGGTGCAGTTCTTGCGTCAGGCGGCGCGAGATTCTCAGGTCGTGGCGATTAAGCAGACCTTGTATCGCACATCGAAGGACTCTCCGATTGTTGCGGCTTTAATTGACGCTGCCGAGACCGGGAAGTCGGTGACAGCACTGGTCGAGTTGAAGGCGCGCTTCGACGAGGCGGCGAATATTCAGTGGGCGCGGGATCTAGAGCGTTCCGGAGTGCATGTAGTGTACGGTTTTGTCGACCTGAAAATCCACGCCAAAATTTCGTTGGTTGTGCGCCGTGAGGGCAAGAAACTCAGGAGCTACGTGCATTTTGGCACCGGGAACTATCATCCGATTACAGCAAAAATCTACACCGACCTTAGCTATTTTACTTGTAACCCGGCCTTAGGGCGCGATGCGGCGCGGTGCTTTAATTTTATGACCGGCTACGCAACTCCAGAGCAGATGGAGTGCGTCGCGATTTCGCCCTTTACCCTTCGCGAGCAGTTAATCGCGCATATCCAGAGAGAGATTCGTTGCGCGGAATCCGAACTTCCGGCGCAGATTTGGATCAAGGTCAATAATCTGGTCGATGAAGATATTATTGATGCGCTGTATATCGCCTCGATCAAAGGCGTAAAAATCGACATGGTAATCCGTGGAATTTCCAGCCTTCGCCCCGGGGTCAAGGGCTTGAGCGAAAATATTCGTATCAAGAGCATCGTTGGCCGTTTCCTCGAACACAGCAGGATTTTCTGCTTTGGTAATGGCCACGAACTGCCCTCGATGCACGCGGCGGTGTATATCTCCTCAGCGGATTTGATGGGGCGGAATTTGGATCGTCGGGTCGAGACCATGGTGCCACTCATCAACAGCACTGTGAAGCGTCAGGTGATGGGTCAGGTGATGGACGCAAACCTTAACGACGAAGCACAGACTTGGGACATGCGCGATGACGGCAGCTATCAACGCCACCAACCTGCGGGACAGGGCATGAACTGTCACACTTTCTTTATGACTAACCCTTCGCTCTCGGGTCGTGGTAAAGCCGTTGGGCAAAAAACCTCCAAGAGACGGCGCGCAGGTAAGGTTTCTCTCACCCGGCGCAAGGCGCGGAGCAATAAGCGCCTTACTTGAAGTGATCCGCGCTATGTCTCAACGTACTTCCTCGCAGCCAATGGCACTGATCGACATCGGCTCAAGTTCGGTCAGACTGGTGATTTATTCTGATCATTGTCGGGCCGCGAGGGTGTTGTTCAACGAAAAGCATACCTGCGACCTCGCCGAAGATCTTGAGGTATCAGGTGGATTGCTGCCCGACACGATACAGCGCGCTATTGCAGCGATCCGGCGTTTCGCCACCGTGGTGCAGCATCGTGAAATTCCATGGACTGATGTGCATCTGTTCGCGACCTCGGCAGTGCGTGATGCCAACAATGCTGCCACCTTCATCAATGAAGTGCAGCAAATTTTGCCGGCAACGCTCAAGGTGCTCTCGGGCGATGACGAAGCGCGGCTTAGCGCTTATGGTGTAGCGTATAACCATCCCGAAGCAGTGGGAGTAGTGGGCGATCTTGGCGGTGGCAGTCTTGAGCTTGCCGAGATAGATGTTATCGACGCTGATCCTCTGGGGCAAAGCTTGTCGTTGCCGTTTGGAGCAGTGCGCTTTAAGACATTGTTGCAACAAGACCCGGCAACATTGCAAAAGCGCGTTGCCGCGGGGCTTGCTGACGTGCCGTGGATTAGCGCACATTCCACAGAACGCTTTTACGCTGTTGGTGGAAGTTGGCGGAATCTGGGGTTACTGCATTTATCGATGTCTAGCTATCCTTTGGCGATTATTGGCGGTTACCGGGTTGCACGGACTGAACTTCGAGATTTTCTTGCCCAAGTCCAGGTGATGCCAGTCGCTAAGATCGAAGGTTGTCGCGGTATCAGTAGAAAGCGCGCCGCAATGTTGCCTTTTGCGGCGATGTTGCTCGAGGCAGTGTTGCAGCGAGGTCAATTCGCCGAGGTCGAGTTTTCGGCGATGAGTTTGCGCGATGGCTGTTTTTATGTCCGGCTACCAGATTCTGAACAACAAGTCGATCCGTTAATCCGGGCGTGTTCGTGTTACCTATCACCGTCCTATCAACACGCTGAAGCTGAAGCTCTGTACCGATTCAGCAAGCCGATTGCCCAAGCGATCCCCACGGTTTCACCACGCATACACAAAGCTTTATGCTTGTTGGGGAATATCGCGCAGAGCGATCATCCGGAATTTCGTGTCGAACACGCCTTGATTCGTGTGTTGCATCTTGCCGCGCCGATGCTAAGCCATCAAGATCGGGCGTGGCTGGCCGTCGCAGTGGCCTCGCGTTACGGGCGCATACCAGATCGGCTTATGACCACCAAAACGGTGCGTTTCCTTCTGTCCGAGAGCGACTATAGCAGTGCTGGGGCTTTGGGGCGAGTGTTACGGCTCGGTCACAGCTTAAGCGGTGGAGCTACCAACTTATTAGCGCTGTGTCGGCTGAGTTGGGATCACGCGAGGGTGACTCTCGATGTGCCGCGAGATATTGCTTATCTACTTTCTGAACGCGTCGAACGTCGCCGCACGCAACTTGAACGTAGCATGTTGCTGACCCAATGCCCGACAAAGTAATAGGCCTGCTGCAAAAGTAGCGCTTTTTGAATAAGGTGCAATTTCTCCTTTTCTGTTCTACATTTAAATCTTGCTAAGATATTGGTTATGCTAGCGATGATGGAGAATTTTGCGTCACGGGAATAGCGGAATCGATTAGCCAAGATGCGGAATTTCTTCACGCGGATGTGTTTGATGCGCGTGCGAAAGCGTGAGGGGTGTAATTGAGTTCTTTTTTCCTCTCTGATAAGTTTTTCTTTTTTCGATTTCTTATGAGGGATGTCTGTGGCGGGGTGATAGCCTTAGCCTTGATGGCGTGACTTGCCGCCGGATTACGGCGACTGGAGCAATACGCACCGTCGTTTTATCTGGTGGCGCACGACAGGGGCGTGTGGGAAAAGCTTTTAGAAATCCTGACTGACAAGCCCGATTACGA
>JABSOH010000096.1 GCA_013216065.1 Alphaproteobacteria bacterium | reverse complement strand
GCCAAACGTTCATCAAGATCGAAAAAACCGGATTGCATCATCAAGCCCCCTGAAATTCAATACGTTCTATTGAATCAAAAAAACGCGACTTGAGCGAGGTTTTCGGGAGTGTCTAACTGGTCAACACGATTACCGGCTATCGACGTCTCCGATACACGCCGCAACCTGATCCGGAGTCGTGATAGCGTAGGCTGTAAAATGATGCGGAAACGAGAACTCTAGTAACGCAATCGGTAGCGTCGATTGATCGAGGAACACAACCTGCCAAAGCGCGGTTATTTTCCAGCCTTTTTCGCCATGCGCTCTTTCCGTTCGTGCAGTTCTTGACCCTCAATGCTGAATTCCGCCACTGGGCGCGCGTTCAAACGCTGCAATTCGATCGGCTCGCCCGTCATTTTGCAAAAGCCATAAGTGCCGTTCAGCACACGCGACATCGCCTGTTCAATCTTCAAGAGCAGCTTGCGCTGGCGGTCTCGCGCCCGGAGTTCCAAGGCCTGATCGTTCTCAAAAAATGCAGTATCGATCTCATCTTCAATCTCTTGACGGCCGTTGCGCAAGGTCTCAAGCGTGTTTTCAGAATCTTCGAGGATACTGCTGCGCCAAGTCTTTAACTTCTTGTAATAATACGCACGCTGCAACGGCGACATGAACCTTTTGTCCTCCGAATCCGAAGGCTCATAGTCCGGCGGCAATAACGCCTCAAGGATTTCTGGACTGATACTGTTTTGGTCAGGGGAAACCGTACTCATGGGCAATTCGCCTTTCCTACACAATCTCTGGCGCAGATGAGACGCGATACCTCGCCCTATTTGCGCCCACGGCTCATATCTCGGCAGAGTTTCGCAATCTCAATGCGTCCGCGCAATTCAATCTCATCAACAACTTGGCGTAAATCCGGATCGTTGATATCTTGACGCGCGTCAAGAGCCTTGGTCAGACGCTCAAGCCGTTCGAGCGGGATACTACCGTTCAAAAGTCCATCCCGCAACTGTGATAATCGCGATAAAATATCTGATCCCCAATGCCGCGTCCAATCACGCTCGGCATTCTTGGGAGAATCTTCAACCTGTTGCACCACGAGCAAAGCGTCGATCCCGTGTACCGGATCGCTACCTGCAATCGGGCCAACCCCAGAAACCACCGAGTCGATTGCCCCGACTTGCGATTGAAAGTTGCCGCCGCTACGCTTAGCGCCACGGCCTTTTCTACTTGGAGCGGCGCGCGTCACGCTAATTTTGGAATCGATTCGCATGGCATTGTATCCTCCTGATCTGAAGGATAGCGGATTTCTGCGTTGATTTGAAGCCGCAAGGGCTATTTTACCCAATAACTACCCATGTGAAGGCTGCAACATCGAACGCGGCCCCAACGGGTGATCAGCGTGAGGATACGGGTGACGGTGGTGGAAGTCACCGCCGTGGGAATGATGGTGGTCTATAGTTATAGTGCAGCACAGCCCGATGCAAGCATCCTCGCACAGATCGCAATTCGCCGGATCACTGCCAATTCCTGCGCCCTCGGCATGATGGTGATGGCTTTCCTGCGCCAAACCTACCTGATCCTCAAAACCAATAATCTGAGTACGGTACTTGCACATCTGACAATTCATGTTGGCGCGCTGTTCTAAGACCTCATCGACGCGTTCTGCCAGCATTGCCAGAACTTGCGGATGATCCGATAAGTAGCCTGCGCGCAAAAAGTCGATTTCGAGGTGCTCGGCCTCAACCTTAGAGATGGCGGCATGGATACGATCAATCAATATCCCCGTGAACCAAAAGTACGGAAATACCACGATACGCCGAAAACCGAGCCGCGTTGCCTGTTCAAGCCCTGCGCCAACCAAAGGAAACGTCACACCGGAATACACCGTCTCCGCCCAGCCCAAACCAAGGCCTTCCCACAACATCCGCGTGATCTTCGAAACATTAGCGTTGGCATCAGGGTCACTGGCACCACGCCCAACCACCACCAGCAAAGTCTCTTGCCGCTCTTCACGACTGAGATGCGCAATAACGTCTTCGATACGCCCGGCAGCAGCATTAACCATCTTTGGATCGATACCAAATTCGCGCCCATAACGGATATCCATCTCGGGATGTTCCGCCATATACGTATTCAGAACCGCCGGAATGTCGTTCTTGGCGTGTCCCGCCGCAAACAGCATCCCCGGCACTGCAACGACTTTACGAAAACCGCGCTCGCGCAAGCTATCAAATCCATCACGAATGATCGGCTGTGCAAATTCCAGATAACCGTATTCAACCACAGTTGGGGCAACGGTCCTGCGGAATTTCTCGACAAAAGCGCGGAATTCCTCGCAACCCCGCACCGAGCGGCTGCCATGACCGCAGATCATGATGGCATATTTTTCTTCACGATCAAAGGGTGCTGGAGATTCGTTGTAGGCGATAGACATGACAAAATACTCCGTGATGAAAAAGAGAAATTCTAGGCTTCTCCGGTACTGACGGCGGCTTCCTCAAAAGAAGCCATGCCGTTATGTGTTGCCACCGCCGCTTTGATAATCCCCAGTGCCAATGCCGCACCAGAGGCCTCGCCCAACCCCATCCCAAAATCGAGTAGAGGCTCTTTGTGCAATTGCTTCAACAACCGCGTGTGTCCCGGCTCCTTTGAGAGATGCCCAACCAAGCAATGATCCAGCGCGTCTGGACACGGCCGCGTCAACACCGCCGCCGCCGCCGTACAAGCATAGCCATCGAGCAACACCGGAATCCGTCCGACCCGTGCTGCAATAATCGCCCCGACAATCCCCGCCAGTTCAAGCCCGCCAAAAGTACGCAAAATCTCAAAACCATCTCCGCGATTGATAACCGCGCGGTGTTGCACCATCGCTGCCTCGACCACGCTGATTTTCTTCAAAAGCGCTGCCCCGCTAACCCCGGTACCACCGCCAACCCAGTCTTTCGCCGCACCGCCGTACAGCGCACAGCACAACGCCGCCGCCGAGGTTGAGTTGGCAATACCCATCTCGCCAAGGCACAGAATATCCACGCCTTCTGCTGCATCCATCATGCCATAAACCATGGCCTCAGCACATTCCTGCTCTGACATCGCCGGCTTCTGGGTAAAGTCCTGCGTCGCATGCTCAAGCGCCATTTCGTGTACTTTCAAATCGGCATCCTGCAAAAATGCCAACTGGTTCACCGCCGCACCGCCACTTTGAAAATTCAACACCATCTGCGCCGTCACTTCTGGCGGATAGGCCGATACCCCTTGAGCCGCCACGCCATGATTCCCGGCATAAACCGAAACCCGCGGATGCATAAACTGCGCCGGATACTGCGCCTTCCAACCGACGTACCACGCCCCAATCTGCTCGATTCTCCCCAACGCACCGCGTGGCTTGGTCAAAATTTGATCCCGCGCCCAATAACGATTTTGCGCCGCTTTATCAACCATAGGCATCGAGGCCACAATCGCCCGAATTTCTTCAAAATTAGCAACAGGCATTATTCCCCACTTTCCACAAAAAAGCCACAGGAGACACGGTGCCGATGATTCCACGCGAACAGAAGACCCAAAAACACAACTACTGATACAAGCTAGTGACATCGGGGCAAATCCGCTACGCTGGTTTCATCAAATCTGATACCGGTTCTCTGAACCCGAAACAAGTCCTGATCGGGGCGCGATGAACACAACACCCACTTCTGAAACTGCTTCTGTACAGAACAGCAAACCACGCATATTTTGGTGCGCCTTCGTGCAAACTGGCATGTTCGCCACCCGCCTGCCCTTGAACTGGTTGCACCCAAAGGCACAGGTGGCGGTTCCTTTGGGGCATTTTGCGGCATTTCTGGCTTTGTGGGGCGGCATTCTCGCATGCCTCATCGTGCTGATCGTCGCGCCCTTATGGTGGCTGGGTCTGCCGTGGCCTCTGCTCGCCGGGTTCCTTTTACTGCTGGGGATAGTGCTGAGCGGCGCATTACACGAAGACGGCCTTGCCGATTGTTGCGATGGCTTCTGGGGCGGAAATACACCCGAAAAACGCCATGCCATCATGAAAGATTCTGCTATTGGCAGCTATGGCATTTTGGGTCTGATTTTCAGTGTCTCCCTGCGTTGGGGCGGGCTGGCCTTGCTCGACCCTATCCACGGCATCAGCACTTTTGTCTTGATGCACACCATCCCGCGCGGCTGCATCGGTTTGCTGTGGGCGCTCCTGCCGCTTTGGAACGGAGATAGCCTGGCCAAGGAACGCCCTAGCCTGCGCCAGACTTTAATCGGTCTCGCTATCGGTCTCACAATCGGGCTGTTCATTACAGATCCCTTCACCCTCGGCACTACAGCCGCGGTGGTAGGTTTGGCAATGCTGACCTTCAGCGCACTTGCGCTACGGAAGCTCGGTGGGCTAAATGGGGATTGTTTGGGGGCAGCGGAGCAGATCGGACAAGTGACTCTGATTCTGCTTTTGCTCCTGCCAACCGCTTAAGGAATCCTGAACCAATGATACAAACCACGCGCCTATGGTGGATCCGCCATGCTATTGTGACCGAAACCGAAGGCACGGTCTATGGGCAAAGCGATGTCAGTTGCGATTGCAGCGATACGCCGCAAATGCGCTGGCTAGCAGACACCTTACCCAAGGATGCCGTGGTCATCACTAGTGCCTTGAAGCGCACCCACCAAACCGCCGCAGCGGTCGAAGCGGCTGGCTTTGGCGGTCGCAGAACCGCCAGCCACCCCGAGTTGAACGAGCAATGCTTTGGGGCATGGGAGGGCCTAAACTACAACGAAATTCGCGCGCGATATGGTGGTTCGTCGCAACAGTTTTGGCTCTCTCCAGCGGGGCGTCGTCCAGAATCAGCGCCAGATCGCCAAGGCGAGAGCTTCTTCGATCTAACCCAACGCACCCATCAAGCGCTTGAGCGCATGGTGCGGGATCACGCTGGGCAAGACATTGCGGTCTTCGCTCACGGTGGTACGATTCGCGCCGCGTTGGCGATTGCAATGGGGCTGTATAATCCTGATAACCCCGATATCTTGTCGCTGATTTTCAGTTTTCGTGTCGATAATCTCTCGCTAAGTTGCATCGATCACACCAGCTATACCACCAAGGACGGTACGCCCGATCAGTACTGGAGAATTCGATTGTTCAACAGCCTGAAAGCCACATAAATGAACGATCAGAACGTGCTTCCTGCACTCACCGTCGTGCTTGGCGGGGCGTGCTCCGGCAAGACCGCGCATGGCTTGAGGCTGGCTGAGGAGGCTTGGCGCACGGGCAATAATGCCCGGCTTTGCTACCTCGCCACCGCGCAAGTTTGGGATCAGAAGATGGCGGAAAAAGTCCGCCTGCATCAGGCCGAACGCACTACACAGCCTTGGCGCACCATCGAAGAGCCGCTAAAACTTTGCAATGCCTTGAGCCAATTTGATGATCAAGACATCGTGTTGCTCGATAGCGTTGGGATGTGGGTCTCAAACCTCCTGTTAGCGGAACGCGAACCTGAGTTGACTGAACTCTGCGCCGTGCTTGAGACCTGCACAGCAACACTGATTATGATTGCGGACGAAGCCGGGCTTGGCGTGGTGCCGAGGACGCAGCTTGGGCGACGATTCCGCGATACCAATGGTCTCGCAAACCAAAAGCTCTGCGCGACGGCCGCGCGGGTTGATTTTGTCCGCGCCGGGCTGGTACAGACCCTGAAGACTGCCGATCGCACCTAAGTTCATCTTGTTAAGGACATTCCGCCATGCGCAAAATCCCCACCACCATCGTCACCGGATTCCTCGGGGCAGGCAAAACCAGCCTTATCTGCCACCTGATCAAGCAAGCAGCGGGCAAACGTCTCGCGTTCCTGATCAACGAATTTGGCACAATTGGAATCGACCGCGAGATGCTGCTCGGCTGCGGAATCGCAGGTTGCACCGAAGACAACATTGTCGAACTAGCCAACGGCTGCATCTGCTGCACCATTGCCGAAGACTTCGTCCCTGCGATTCAGCAATTACTCGAACGCAACGACAAACCCGACCACATTATCATCGAAACCTCAGGCCTTGCCTTGCCCAAACCCTTGGTACAGGCTTTTCGTTGGCCGGACATCGCGCACGCGCTCAGCGTCGATGGTGTGGTCACAATCCTCGATGCCGACGCGCTGGCTACTGGCAGAGTCGCAGGCGACGAGGCCGCTATCGAACGCGCACGACGGGCGGATGACATGCTTGATCACGACACCCCGCTTGGTGAACTGTTCGCCGATCAACTCGCCTGTGCCGATCTGGTGATTCTGAACAAGGTCGACCTGCTCAACGTTGATGCCCTTGCTACCGTGACAGCCAAAATCAAAGCGCAATGCCCAGCCGGAGTCTCGCTATTATCGGCACGTAACGCCAAAGTACCCGCCGACATCTTGCTCGGGATCGGCGCCACCGCAGAAGAGCATATCGACACACGCCACACCCATCACGATCATCATCATGCCGATCACGATGCATTCCATTCGGTGAGCTTCACTCTGCCTGACACCATCACCGCCCAAGCTGTGGTCGATGTCCTGCCCGAAGTCATTGAGAATTACGGCATCCTACGCGTCAAAGGGTTTTTGCACCATCCCAGCGCTTCCCGGCGCGAAGTGCTACAAGCGGTGGGACCACGGCTACAACGCTACTTCGATCGTGTCTGGCAAGAAGACGAAATTCCGTGTTCGCGCCTAGTACTGATCGCGGCGGCGGCGGTCGATCTCGAAAGTGCAAGAGAGGCAATTTTCCGCGCGTAAAATTGCCTCCAAGCCCTACATAAATATAGCTTTAGGCTCATTTGACCCTAAATGGAATTTGTGGTATCCTAGGCAAGAGTTTTCCTAGACAATACTCTGTCCAACCTCGTATTTTGCGGCAATCCACAAGGATGTACCATGGCGGATTTTGCCAACCCGATTAACCCGAAATTTACCCAAGCACCACCGTTTTCGAGTGCTTCGCCATCGATTCAACGCCAACGTGACGGCACCCTGCTCAGTGGTGCAGTGCGCCCAACAGATGCCAAAAGCCCGATCACACCGCGCCTGAATGAGCGTCTACAAAATGATGTTCTGCAACGTCTAGCGCTGCGCCTATCTGGCGAGGACGCCCTAGAAGACTTGCGTAAGAAACAACACATCAGCACTCGTGACAAATTGAATCGCGAATGTCTGGAGAAAAACGAGAAACACGTTAAAAACCGCGCCCGGCTCTATAGCGACGAAAGCAAGACACTCAACGCCGACGACATCGCGCTGAGCAAATCGGACACACAAACCCTTGCGGCGCAGGATCGAACTGAGTATGTGGCAAAACGCACCGCTGAGCGCACCACTGAAGCACAAGACCAGAAACAGCTGGCCAATACTCAGACCAAACTCGATTTGCCGCCGCCACATACGTACACCCAGCCTAAGCCCAAACTAGAGGTCAATGTCAAACCGGCGATTCAAGAAAAATTCGAGGCTCTGCGACCGGAA
>JABSOH010000095.1 GCA_013216065.1 Alphaproteobacteria bacterium | reverse complement strand
TTAAAATCATGTTTACGAAGCCGAACGGGGTGATTTTGTAGAGTTGCATCATGCTTATCCGGCCCGGGCCCTTTCCGAGTCACGGCACGTTGCGCACGGTGATCTGCACTGGGATCACCGAGAGCGAAAACAACATCGAGAGCAGCACAAACAGGTCGGCATTCTCGGGTGCTGCGGTACTGCCCACAGTTTATGCCGAAGTTGGTGATGGCCATGGCCCCCGGTTAAGGTTTTCGGCGTTGTTGTTGAGCCAGTTTTCGGTAGCGGAGTAGATGATGGCCATGGAGAGATGCCGATTAGGAATCGCGCGAAGCCCCAGAAGATCGGATGGATCATGGGATATACATCAACAGCACGATAGAGTTGATTGCCGAAGCAAACGGCGTAGGCTGAATATGCCTGATACGCTGAATGAGGCGTTTGTCCATGAAGGTGCAGCGTAGAAGTCGAGGACGGTCTTGGTGGTGGCGTGGTCAAACCCTTAAATTTTGACTCTGGTTCTGATCAAGGTTGAGTGCAAGCTCTGTCCGAGCATGACGAATAAGTAGGCCAGCATCAACGGCCAGATGGTATGGATTGCCGAGATCATTAGAGGTCTCCTTGAGTGTGGAGCAAACTAATTCTCTCACAGAATCTCTAGACAGTGTAGTCACGAGATATTGAGCCATAGTGCGATGCATTTGATGTGCATAGCGGCGATGCAGAGTTTTGGCGTATTCTGTTGCAACGCCTCGCCAACGTTTTAGGTGCAGGAAAGCGTTTTCTACGAGATGACGCAATTTATATGGTTGTTGGCACCCCAAAAAATTCGCACAACTTGGTAAATCTGGTGATAGGCTGACAATGTGTTGCTGTTGTCGATGGCAAAGATTTTCGGCAACTACTATCTCGGGGCAATGTACATTAGCTGGAGTTAGCAGGGTGTGTTGATCGTCGCTGCGGTGTTTGTCTGCGTTGTGCTATTGGCCTTGAGTTTTGGGGCTTTGTTAAAACCCATACAGGGCGCGGCGAATCAAACTTTGTTGTAGTTTCGGAAATTGCGGCATCACGCGATTCTGTAAAGTGCGGCGCAACCACGCTGCAGGTCCACCGAGGCGGATTGAAGCATTGCCGATGTGCACCGCCGTGGAGACGGCTAGGGTATCCTTTAGGCGGTCTGCACTGTAGGCGCGCAGCAGGTCGTGTGCGCCGATATCTTGACCCTCATGGTAGGCTGTAGAAACCAGAGTCCGCAATTTGGCGATATCGCGCAGGGTGAGGTTCAAACCCTGCGCCCCTGTAGGTGGCATCTTGTGGGCACTCTCGCCGATTAAAGCTAGGCGCGGAGCGCGAAAAGTGCAGGTTTGGCGCGAGACCAAGGGAATTATGCGCGGAGTCTCGGTGATGGCTTCGACCTCAAGTTGTTCGAAGCTATTACGGTTCAGGGCGCTGAGGAATCTTTTGCTATCGGCCGAAAGAGCGTTCGTTTCGGCACTATTGTGCTGAATCCACACGATGCTGCTGTGGTGTGCATCAAGCGGCACGAACGCCAGAGGTCCTGGGCGACGGTGGTACTCGCGTGCGAAACCTTCGTGATCGACATTGTGCCGCACGATAGCGATGATGGCGACGGTGTTGGCGTGATAGCAGATCGGGTTGATCCCAGCTTGGCGTGCGGTGGGAGAATCCTTGCCCTCGGCGACGATGACGAGGCGGCCGGTCAACTCTTGATGGTCTTCAGTACGCAACAGTCCCGGTGTGCCGAGAGATCGTGTACGCGTCGGATGGTGTTGCACCAGATCGGATAGGGTGTTTGCTTGATGTGCGCGTTCGGTTAGGGGTGCGAGGGCGAGATTGTAGCCGAAATAGTCGTCTTCAAGGCCAATGTCTTCGGGCAGATAGTAAGATTCTTCACCGATCTCATCGACTAACACCATGGCACGGATTGGGTGGGCACCGTCGAGAAAGTCGTGGTGTCCAAACAGATCGTACAGATGCTCTAAGCCGCCGCGCCAAACGGTGATTGTGCGGGCTTGGGAAGGTGTTGCCACAGGCATTTCTGGTGCAATGATGGCGCTTGGCACGCCGCTTTGCGCCAGCGCACACGCCATCAACTCACCACTGACACTGCCACCAGATATCAAACAGCAATTTTTAAGGTTGCTCGCGCGCATCTGGTTGGTGTCTTTCGGATCGCGGGTTGTAGGGATTGACGGCACTTGCGAGTCTAGGCTAATGTAGGCTGCTAGAGTAGGCTACGCAAGGTGTGTGATTTTTTTGGGCAAGACTTTTCAGGAATGGTTCTTCATGAGTACGGTGACCTTGATCGTAACTGCAGGTATTGCAGCCTATAAAGCGCTGGAGTTGACGCGGCTATTGCGCCAAACTAGGCACCGGGTGGTTCCGGTGCTGAGCAGAAGTGCAGCACAGTTCATTACGCCTTTATCTTTAGAGGCGATTGCCGAACATCCGGTTTATGACGATTTGCTCGTGCCGGGGCAGGAATCTCGGATCGGGCATATTCAGCTTGTCCGAGACAGCGACTTGATCCTAGTGGCGCCTGCAAGCGCGCATTTTATGGCGCAGATCGCCTTGGGACTCGCCGATGATCTGCCGAGCACCATGTTGCTTGCCAATACGGCTCCAGTATTGATTGCACCTGCGATGAACCATCGAATGTGGCACGCTGCCACAACGCAGGGGCATGTCGCAACGCTTAAGGAACGCGGCGGGGTACATCTGATTGGGCCGAACAGTGGCGATATGGCATGTGGGGAACACGGTATCGGACGCATGGCAGAGCCTGCCGAGATTGCTGCGGCTACCAGCGAGATATTGAATTCATCGCTGGCGATAGCGTCTTTACGCGGGGTGCGCACCGTGGTGACGGGCGGGCCTACTCATGAGCCGATTGATCCGGTGCGGTATTTAGGCAATCGTTCTTCGGGGCATCAGGCCAAAGCCATCGTGGCGAATTTGGTTGCAGCAGGGGCCGAGGTGATTTTTGTTCATGGCCCGATGGTGAACCCGGATATCGCAGGTGCAAAGCGTATTGCTGTCAGCACCGCCCTTGAAATGCAGCAAGCGGTGCAGGCGCAACGCGACTATGCAGTTTTTATTGCGGTGGCAGCGGTGGCAGATTGGCGCGTACAGGCGCGTGATCAGAAGATCAAGAAATCCTCTGATGCTCCGATGATGTTAGAATTGTACGAGAATCCTGATATTCTGGCTGAAGTCGCACAGTCTGCAACGCGTCCAGAACTGGTAATTGGCTTTGCAGCCGAGACCGAACACGTTCGGCAAAATGTCGAGGCCAAACTATTGCGCAAAGGTTGTGATTGGTTGCTGGCAAGCAAAATTTCAGCACAAAACCCTGCTTTTGGACAAGAGCATAATCATTTATGGTCTTATCAGCGCACACCAAATGGCGGTATTACAGTGACGGATTGGGGGCAGGGAAGCAAACATCAGCTTGCGGCACGCTTAGTTAGCGAGATAGCACATTACTTTACGACAAAGGTCGATTAATTATGGACCGTTTCCAAGTTGCTATCGTCAACCTCAACCCCGAATTGTCCTTGCCAGAGTATGCAACCCCGGACAGTGCCGGTATGGATGTGCTCTCCGCCGATAGCCTTGTGTTGAAACCTGGAAACTGGCGAGCGGTGTCGTGTGGATTCAAAATTGCCCTGCCTTCGGGCTACGAAGCACAGATACGCCCGCGTTCTGGTTGGGCGTTGCGGCATGGAGTCACAATCCTGAACGCGCCTGGCACGATTGATGCCGATTATCGCGGCGAGGTACACGCTTTACTGATCAACCACGGCAAAGAAGACTTTGTGATCAAACACGGTATGCGTATCGCACAGATGGTTATTGCATCAGTGCAGCCTTGGGCATGGCATTCGGTGGATGACCTCGACGCGACGGGGCGCGGGGCTCTGGGCTTCGGTTCGTCGGGAGTATAATGCTGAACGACGCCGATCTTGAGCGCTACGCTCGCCAAGTAATCTTGGAACAAATCGGCGAAGAAGGTCAGGAACGTTTGCGTGCCTCAAAGGTGCTACTGATTGGTCTCGGTGGTCTTGGCTGTCCAGTAGCGATGTATCTTGCGCTGGCTGGTGTAGGACGTGTGGTTTTGGTTGATCACGATCAGGTCGAGCGTAGTAATCTGCCGCGTCAGCCTTTGTTCGGTGATGCTGATCTTGGCCGTCCAAAGGTGATGGTTGCCGCAGAATGTTTAGGTTTTTTGAATCCCGACTCTGCCTGCGAAGCCGTGATGCAACGCTTTGATGTGCAGATTGCTTCTACCCATGGCCTTGAGGCTGATCTGTGGATCGATGCCAGTGACAACTACATCACACGTTCGGACATCGCCTTGAGCGCCGCAAAGCATGAACGCCGTGTGGTGATGGCTGCGGTCCAGGGTTTCCAAGGCCACATAACCACGATAGATCCGGGGGCGGAAAATGCTTGTTTTCACGGACTTTTTCCCACACCACCCAGTGACAAAGCGGTTTCGCATTGCGAGCAGGTTGGCATTCTAGGTGCTGTGGCCGGGGTATTAGGGACGATGTTAGCAGTGGAAGCAATCAAGGAGCTTCTTGGAATTGGTCAAGGGTTAACCAACCAGATACTGCTGTATGATGGCTTGTTTGCACGAGTACAGAAGATGAAAATTTTGCACAAACGTCGAGATTGTTCCGCTTGTCCAAGGTGATCGTTTTTGCTATTTCATAGAGCAATTTGCAATTTCATATACTTGATGGAGGAACAAAAATTGATGATGCGATCATGTATCGGCACTGTAATGGCATGTCTTATAAGCAGTTCTGCGCAATCAACTGAAAGCTCTTTGTGGCATTCAGAAAGTGTCTGAACAGAGCTACCGTGAGCTTATCCAACTCAGCCAATACTGTAGTTAACCAGGATTTGAACTATGGGATGACATCCGTGGCGGGAATACGGTTTCGAGTCAATCTCTGAGAGGGTCTCCACTCTGCTCGAAGATGAGAACTTCAACGGGCAATCTTTCGACTGCGCAAGCATCTGAGTTCTTGGTGATAGCGAAGGGAAACCTTGGGGCTTGGGTACTTGATGCGCGTGTGCTGCTTAGCCACTATGAGTTTGAGCTGGCGATGAAGTCGGCCAACCTTGAATTACTTCGAGGAACATCCGGGTCTTTTGCCTTTAAATTCTGCCGCCTACCTCTATGGCTGCAAAGACTACGTGACTATGCCGAACGTGTTGCCAGCGCTTGTAGAAACTGTGCGTTCTGCGAAACACGTCAAACGGCTGATTGCGAAGCATGAGGCTATGTAACAATGAGCCCTAGAGGTGAATTTTTTAAGGTAATCTCGATTCAGAATTGCGCCGTTTCGACCAGATCTGGAATCGGCATGTTATAGCTAAAGGCTTGAATATTTTTCAGCACCTTGTCACCCATGGACTCTCGCCCTTCGATGGTTGCCGAACCCATATGCGGTAGAAGAACCGCGTTTTCAATTTTGAGCCATGCTGGGTTCAGATGTTCTTCGTGTTCGAAGACATCAAGTCCTGCACCGGCAATTTCTTGGCGCTTCAGTGCCTTGATGAGAGCGTCTTCCTCAATAATTTCGCCACGGGAAGTATTGATCACCACGGCGTGGGGGTGAAGCAGTTTTAGACGCCGTTGATTAATCAAATGGTACGTTGCAGGGGTGTGTGGACAATGCACCGAGACGACGTCAACTTGCGAGAGCATATGGTCTAGGCTGGTGTGAAAAGTCGCTTTGAGTGTGGATTCGGTGTCGAGATCGAGGCGGTTGCGATTATGGTAATGAATTTCCATATCGAAGCCTGCTGCGCGTCGCGCCAGAGCCTGGCCGATGCGTCCCATGCCGATGATACCGAGTTTTTTGCCCCAAATCCGATGTCCGAGCATGGCTGTCGGCGACCAACCCTGCCACTGACCCGAGCGCAGTAGGTTCTCGCCTTTGATCAATCGTCGCGGCACGGCCAAAATTAATGCCATGGCCATATCAGCGGTGTCCTCGGTAAGGACATCGGGTGTGTTGCTGATCGGAATCCCGAGCCGATGTGCGCTTAAGAGATCAATATGATCGACTCCGGTGCCAAACAATGCGATCATCCGCAATTTGCCTACTTCGGCGGCTTGGTTCAGCATTTCACCATCAATGCGATCAGAAATGGTGGGAACTAACACATCGTTTGTGCACATTGCGTCGAGAATTTCTTCGCGTGAAAGAGGACGGTCTTGTAAATTTAACGAGCAGTTGAAATCTTGAAACAAAAGAGTTTCCGTAATATCCGGAAGTTTACGCGTGATAAAAATACTGAGTTTGTTTTTGGTCATCATCTTGTGGGAACCTCATGTTTGCACTACACTTGCGCAGTAGGGAGAGGATATTTGCATAAGAGTCGAGTCTCCTCGCAGAGGGTAGCAGAGAATGCGGCGTTTGACTAAGTTAATTCTGTATGTGGCGCTGAGTTCGATTCCTTTTCATGCGAAGGTTGTGGCGCAAACCTATTACAGTATGCGGTTTTCAGAGACCAATATGCGTACCGGTAATACAACGACGCACCCTGTTCTGGCGGTGTATTGGCAACGTGGCACGCCGTTTGAGGTGCTGAGCGTGCTGTACCCAGAGAGAGTCTATACCGAGGAAGTGGAAGACGAGAGCCAGCGTTTTGAGGGCAAGACACCCTCATGGTATCGCGTGTGTGACTTTGAGGGGCAGACTGGATGGATAAAAAGCAATCAGCTTGGGGCGACCTCGACGGTGATGGTTCTGGGTACCTCGGATATTTTAGAGGTTCCAATGTTTGCAGAAATTGATGATGTTGCGCCGATTGCTTTATTGCCAAAATATCTGGTGATGCGGCGGATAGACTGTCGCGATGGCTGGTGTATGGTGCGCTTTAACGATGCGACTCACGGTCACTTAGAGGGCTGGGTGGCCAGAGTCCATTTGTGGGGTGATGTGGGTTTTGAAGCTTCTCACTGAGTGCATGTGGAGATTTTTACGGCTCAGGAGGCATCAAAGTTCAACCCCCAGGTTTGATAGTGTCCACTGTCCTCTTGCCAGCGCGCGCTCACCTTGACGTAGAGCTTGAGGTGTATGGCGCCGCGTTTGAGAATTTGGCTGAGTTCCTTACGCGCTGCCGTGCCAATCGCCTTGAGGGTCGCGCCGTTCTGCCCGATGACGATTCCTTTGTGTCCAGATTTTTGCACCAAAATACACAGCGCGATATGCACCGAGCCATCCTTGTACTCTTGCCATTGCTCCGGGACAACGGTAAGGGCGTAGGGAAGTTCTTGATGCAGGCGGTCGAAGAGATGTTCGCGCACGACCTCTGCTGCCAAGAGACGCTCAGGCATATCCGATATCTGTTCGCGCGCGAACAGAAACGGGCTTTCGGGCATTGCGGCCTCAAGACGCTTGAGGAGACCATCAACACCCTTACCTTGGGTGGCTGAGATCAATAGGACATCCTGATAGGTGTTTTCTTGCTGGAATGTCGTGATTAAGGCCAGCAATTTGTCTTTTTCAATCAGATCGATCTTATTCAACACCAGAAAAGCAGGTACGGAATGCTGACGCAGAAAAGTGCAAATTTTCTCTTCGTGTTTGCCAAAACCCACCAGACA
>JABSOH010000094.1 GCA_013216065.1 Alphaproteobacteria bacterium | reverse complement strand
GATACCAATCATATCCTCAAGAATGCCCTTGAGCAGGGTATGGACCACCAAAGAAAAATCGCCGCGATCAACGCGCCTGCGATAAACACCTGTACAAAATCTCGTAGAAAACGCTTTCCTGCACCTGAAACGTTGGCTGCAACAGGATACGCCCAAAACTCTGCATCGCCGCTGCTATACACATCAGATGCATTGCACTAGGACTCAATATCTCCGTGACTACATTATCTAAGCCACCACGGGCAAGCTCAGCACCACGCGCAAGCCACCTTGGGGAGCATCGTCTAGGATAATGCCGCCTTCGTGGAGGATCATAGTCTCTTTCACCAGGGCCAGCCCGAGCCCCGTGCCCCCAGTTTCGCTACGCCGCGCGCTATCGAGCCGATGGAACGGAGTCAGCGCAAGTTGGCGCTCGCCAGCAGGAACCCCTGGACCGTCATCGCAAAAACTCAGCAGTACCATCTGATCTTGAAGATACACCTCAAGCCAAACATGATTGGCGTAGCGTATCGCGTTCTCCAGTAAGTTATCCAGCGCGCGCGTCAATAGTTGTGGGCGAATAAAAATTTTTACCTCGCTGGCAGCAAAGTTCTGCAAAACCGCAGCATCCGGCAAAGTAATACGCTCCGCACAGTGCTGCCAACGCTCCGCTAGGGCGCTGAGAACCTTGGTAACCAGCATACTTTCAGGTTCTTCCTTCGAGTTCTGCGCCACAAATTCAAGATAGCTTTCCAACATCCGCGACATCAAATCAATGTCATTATTCATTGCCATAACCTCGGGAGTCTGCTCGAGCATCGCCAGTTGCAACTTCATCCGCGTCAAAGGAGTCCGTAAATCATGGCTAATACCGTGCAACATCTCGCTACGTTCGCGCAATGCCGCAAGCTGGCGGTGCTGAAACTCAATAAAAGCGCGCGTGAGTTCACGCACTTCGCTCGCCCCTGTATAGCCAAAAGTCGGCACTGCACCCGCACCGCGCCCCTTCGGAATCAACGGTCGATTCTGCTGGATATGACGCGTCAAGGCAACCAGCGGTTGTACTTGCTTACGCATGAACAACGCTGCGATGACACTGAAGAGTATCGCGCTGAACAACACAAAACCAATCATCAGGCGAATCGTGAAGCTCTCGACGCGTTTGCGATGCAATTCTACCGCAGCCACGCCATCAGGTAATTGCACCCAAAAATACACCCTCTTGCCGGGCTGTTGGGTATCGACATCGAAGTCTCGCCCAACCCATTGCTGCATCTGCTCGGCAATCAAACGATCCGTGGTGCTATTGCTGATCCGGCGTGGCTCGTGCAGAGTCTGGCCAGGATAAAACGCAATATCAAGGTCAAGCGAATCACCCACCAACTCTCGCCACTCCATCGAGGGCGGTGCCAGATAGTTGATCACGTGCGCAAGCTCGCGCACCACCGAACGCACCAGCACAAGCTGCACTTCGTACCAGTGACGCTCGAAGAAAATATAGGCGTTGAGGCTGATGATGACCAAAATCGGCACCACCACCAGCACCTGCAAACGCGCCATCAACGAGCTTGGGATCAGCCACCGCTTGAGAAAACGCAAGATCAACATCAACTTAAAATCTGATCCGGACGCAAAACATAGCCGCGACCGTGGATGGTCTGGACATAGCGGGGTTGGCTCGGGGTTGGCTCGATTTTACGCCGCAACCGCACCACCAACGTATCGATGGTGCGTTCATTGCCTTCGCCACCGCAAGCCTCATGCAGAGTTGCGCGACTGATCACCTGATGCGGACTCGCCGCTAGAGTACCCATGATCACCTGCTCTTTACCACTGAGACTCAGGGTGGCCTCGGGCGAGGTCAAGGTTTGCCGCGCGACATCGTAGCGCAAAGTGTCAAACATCATCACCGTTTCACGCACCGACGCTACACTTGCACGCCGCATAATCGCCGAAATCCGCGCCATCAACTCGGTGGTATCGAACGGCTTGATCAGATAATCATCTGCCCCCATTTGCAACCCCCGAACTCGGGATTCGACCTCACCTTCAGCACTTAGCAGCAAGATCGGTATCTTCTGTCCAGCATTGCGCAAAGATTCAGTCAGGCTAATACCGTCTTCGCCAGGCATCCGAACATCCAGAATCATCACGTCGAAACAGAGATAACCCAGCAAGATACGCGCCTCACCCGCGTCAGCTGACACAGAGACCCGATATCCCTTGCGCTCAAGATAGCATTGCAATAGCTCGGCAAGGCGCAGATCGTCATCCACCACCAACAGGTGCGGTGCACGCAAATCCGGCGCGGGCGGTGTTTGTGTATCAGCATTCGAAAAAACCATATAAAATGGCTACCACAGACGCCCACTGGATGCTATGCACAGACCGATTTTCCTCACCAAAGCCTTCCTCATGTCTACGACTGAATCACAACAAAAACGCATCAAAGCTCTAGGTGAATACGGCCCGCTGGTAGGCTTCTTCATCAGCTATTGGCTCTATGGCCTTGAAGTTGCGACTGCAGTATTGGTTGGCCTCACCGTCCTGGCTATGGTCTACACACGCATCAAACTCGGCAAATTCCCCTTCATACCGATGATCGCCGCCGGGTTAGTCGTGTTCTTTGGTGGCTTAACCCTGATTTTCGATGACCCGCGTTTTCTCAAAATGAAGCCCACCGTGGTACACACTGCGCTGGCCATCGTGCTAGCCGTTAGTGCCTTCATCAATCGCCCGCTACTCGCCACCATGACGGGCGGGCAGATCTCGCTCAAACCGTTGTATTGGAGGCAATTATCCTACCGTTACAGCGCATTTTTCATCGCCATGGCCGTGCTGAACGAGTATATATGGCGCAATTTTAGTACTGACTTCTGGGTCAACTTCAAATTTTTCGGACTGACGGGCATCACGCTGGTCTTTTCGATGATTCAAATTGCTTTTATCATGCGCCGCAGCCGCCAAGATGACCCCTGAGCCGCGCAGCAACGCGCCATACGACCCCGCACAACATTTTAAGGAAACATCCATGGCTCTGGAAAGAACCCTCTCGATCATTAAGCCCGACGCAACCCGCCGCAATATCACTGGCGTGATCAACACCAAGCTTGAAGAAGCCGGACTGCGTATCGTGGCACAAAAACGTATCCGCATGTCGCGGCAAATGGCTGAAACCTTTTACGATGTCCATCGCGAACGCCCATTCTTCAACAATCTGGTCGCGTTCATGACCTCTGGTGCAGTTGTGGTACAAATTCTGGAAGGTGAAAACGCCATCACGCGCAATCGCGAAGTGATGGGCGCGACCAACCCTGAAAACGCCGATGAAGGCACGATCCGTAAACTCTACGCTGAGTCCATCGAGTCTAATTCGGTTCACGGCTCAGATGCACTAGACACTGCGGCAACTGAAATTGCCTATTTCTTCTCAGATGCTGAAATTCACGCGTAAATCACCCGATGGGGACATCGAGTGGACAAAATGATGCATCAAAGGAAAACATAGCAGAGATCAGGAGGCGCAGACTTTTAAGGGCAGATGAACTCGGTTTTATTGCAACGTTGTTCTCTTGCTATGCAAGGGAAGCCCAGAGCAAGCACAAAGCCGCGCCATTAGACGTGTTCCTGTGGAGCCGAAGGTCAATCAGGCATTTTTCGTACAGATACTCAATCGTCACTACGATAGTCTACACGTTATGCGCATTTTTACGTATTTGTGCATATACCCAAGGTTCTGTCTGAGAACTACTGGTGCGCTCGAAAGGAACTGGCGGCATAGACGCCCAATATGCGCGAGCGCGAGGTATAATATTCCAATTCACCCATGGCCTGATAGACATTGCTGTCGCGTGGATTGCCTTCTATCTCGCAGTAGAAGCTGGCTCGACTGCTGTCGACGAAGGGGACGTAGCTCTCGAGTTTGCGAATATTTACGCCTTGGGTTGCGAATCCGCCGAGGCATTTATACAACGCGGCGGGTATCGAGCGTAATGAGAAGAATAAACTGGTGATGGTACGTGTGATTTCGCGCGGTGGGTCAATGCGTCGTGGTGACATAATCACGAAGCGCGTGATGTTATCGAGGTGGTCTTCGATGCGACGACGCAGGATTTTCAGGCCGTAGACCGAGGCCGCGACTTCCGAAGCCACCGCAGCGACGCTTTTATCGCCCCTAATAGCGACTTCGTGGGCCGCTCCAGCAGTATCTGGCCAGCGTTCGCGTTTAATGCTGAGCGAGTTCAAGGTATTGCGGGTTTGCCCTAAAGCCTGATGATGCGAAATGGCGATACGCAGATCCTCAAGCTCAGCGTTTGGAGTTCCAAGCAGCATATGTTTGACGGGCAGGAAATATTCCCCGACAATATAGAGTGATGAATCGGGTAATAATTGATGAATATCTGACACACGCCCGAATTGCGAATTTTCGATCGGGATCATGGCAAGATCGGTGTGGTTATCATGATCCTCGACGGCAGCAAGTACTCGCTCGAAGCTTTCGCAAGCGCGAACCTTGGCGTGGGGAAAACAATCCATCACGGCTTGGTGAGAATACGCACCGAGCATGCCTTGAAAAGCGACTTGGCGCACACCGAGTAATTCGGGCGAAAGATTCAACTCGTTAAATTTTTGTGCGGCTTGATACTGTTCAAGTTCGAAGGGGGATGGGCGGTCCTCTTTGGGCTCTGCAGATGTAGGTTGCGTCGTGACTTGAGGTGCTGAGGAGTGCGGCGGTTCCACAATTTCTTCGCGAGCATCACCACGCATGGCATCCTCAAGGCTTTGCAGCGGAACTTGCAGAGCGTGGGAAATGTGTGGCAGTTTATCACGATCGGGGATGCGGTTGCCCTTTTCCCAATGATGTACGGTGGGCTGCGAGACTTTAACCGCCGTAGCAAAACCGACCTGAGATAGCCCGGCTTTTTTGCGTTGCTGGGTGAGATATTGGGCAAACTGCATCGGAACACCTCATGGTACTGTCAAGCATAATTCAGCCATAATTATCATTATTTTGGCAGAGGTTCAAGATACTGTTGGGGGATGTCTCTATAACGTGTCCAAAAACCTTGTTAGTGCAGTGAGTTTCCTGTTAGATATGGTGGAATCATACTATAAGATTTTTTCGTGAAAGCTGATCTCATGACCGACTTTCAAATCGTAGAGCATCACCAGTGTTTCGAGGGCAAGCAGTTATTTTGTCAGCACCATTCGACAGTGTTGGGTTGTGCAATGAATTTCGCGGTTTATCTTCCGCCAAAGGCGGAGTTGCTGGATTGTCCGGTATTATGGTTTTTGTCGGGTTTGACTTGTACCGAGGGAAACTTCATCGTGAAGTCTGGTGTACAGCGCTACGCCGCCGAACATAGTATGATCGTGGTGTCACCGGATACTTCACCACGCGGAACTGCCACGGCTGGTGAGGATGCGGATTATGCTCTAGGAACCGGAGCAGGTTTCTATGTTGATGCCACCCAGGCCCCGTGGTCCAAACATTACCGTATGTACAGTTATATTATCGAAGAATTACAGCAGTTGATCGTTTCTGGTTTTCCGGTCTTAGCACACCAACAGGCGATCACCGGGTTTTCAATGGGCGGGCATGGGGCATTAGTGCTCGGGTTACGGCATCCGGGTCTGTTTCGTAGCGTATCGGCCTTGGCGCCGATCTGTGCGCCGAGTCAGTGCCCATGGGGTAAAAATGCGTATAAAGCCTATTTTGGAAGCGATGTCGAAACTTGGAGTGTCTACGATGCTGTGCAGTTGATTTCTCAAGGCGCACGACACAGCACAATTTATGTCGATCAAGGTAGTGATGATGAGTTCTTGGGCGAACAGTTGCGCCCGGAGCTTTTGCAGCAGGTCTGTAACCAGAACGGCCAGGATTTGCGTTTACGGATGCTGGACGGTTACGATCACAGTTTTTATTTTGTCTCCAGCGTGATCGGTGATCACGTTGCCCTACATGCCGAGCGTTTACAGCAAGGATGAACAGGGACTTAAACTGGTGCAAGAATACGCCGTACAGTACACGTTTTAATGATGTCTATTACAGCCAAGAGGATGGACTTGAAGAATCGCGCCACGTCTACCTTGCTGGTATTGACCTAAACAGTCTCGCACGTGGCACAGATTCTTTGGTGCGCTTGGGCGAATTGGGTTTCGGTACCGGGATCAATTTCCTAGCCTCTACACAAGTCTGGTCAAGACTGGCTGCGACGCAGGTGTTGCATTATGTCGCTGTCGAAAAATACCCCCTTGCCCATGCTGATCTCACGCGTGCTTATGCGGATTTTCCAGAAATTGCCGATATAGGACAACGCTTTCTGTCTCTATTGCCACCAAGGCTCTCGGGGCTACATCGGGTTTGGTTTGCACCGAATATCCTGCTCGATTTGTGGTTCGGAGATGTCACCGAGGTGTTGCCACAAATATCTGGTGGGTTTTCGGGCTGGTACATGGACGGGTTTTCGCCCAAAACCAACTCCGAGATGTTCAGTCTTGAAGTCTGCCAACACATTGCACGTCTCAGTCTACCCGGTGCGCGGGTAGCAACTTTTAGCGTTGCCGGAGCGGTGCGACGAAATTTGTCCGCTGCAGGTTTTAGTGTCAGCAAAGTACCGGGCTACGGTCGCAAAAGGCAATGCCTAGTGGCCACAAAAAATACGCAAAAAAATGAATTTTATTCATCAAAAAACATAACAAAGTTCCAAATCGCGATTTTAGGTGGCGGAATTGCTGGGGCATGTTGCGTCGAACAGATTCAACGTCTTGGCATGTGTGCCACAGTATTTTCTCGTGCTGAGGAACAAATGGCGGCTTCGCAAGTGCCTATTGCAGCGGTAGCGCCGCGCTTGAGCGCGCACAAAACTAGGCGCGGACAACGTATAGCCTTAGCTTATGCCTATGCTTTACGCTTGTATCATGCATACCCTGAGGCGATTCTGCACCATGGGGCGATGAAAGTGCGTTCGCAAGGCTTCTCATTGCAGCGCCTTCAAGCAGCGTGCGCGACTTGGCATGGTTTGGGGCAACATGCACCACAGATGCTCGACGCGGATCAAGCACGGCAGTGTGCCGGAGTCATGCTTGATGAGGCAGTACAATATATGCCATCGGCGTTGGTACTACATCCGCAAAGTCTTATCAGGGCTTTGTTGTCCAGAGTTGCTCAACACCAGACTGAGATTACAGCCTATCACCATGACGGCACGCATTGGACTCTCACAGACCGTCATGGCACCGTCTACAGTGGCTTTGATGCTCTGGTTCTGGCCTGTGGCACAGGATTGTCGAAATTTTTGCCAGCCATACAACAACATACGCAGGTGAAATCTAGTGAAATTGCCTATTATGAGTCGGAAAAGCCGCCTCGGGTTGCACTTGGCGGTTGGGGCGGTCATCTTTTGCCAGAAAACGATGGTTTCTGGCTTGGGCGGTCACAATCTGAGCTTAGTGGTGGTGAGGCAACAAAACTCACGTGCTGGCAAATACCGCACAAGACCGAGATATCTCAACTCTGGTCAGGCCAAAAATTGAGTGTCCGCGGTCATTGGCCACTGTGTGGCGCGATACCGTCGCAACCCGGACTCTTTGCGCTGGCGGGTGCTGGAGGACACGGCTTTACGCTGATGCCTTGGCTCGCCAGCCATATCGCCTTGATGGTATCTGGGTATAATATT
>JABSOH010000093.1 GCA_013216065.1 Alphaproteobacteria bacterium | reverse complement strand
TGGATCTGGCGATGATGGAGATTGAGGCGACGCAGGAACAGAACACTCGTTCGCGGGGAGCAAAGACCTACCATCTGATTATTTCATTTCAGCAGGGGGAATCCTTGCCGCAGGAAGAGCTTGAAAAGATCGAGCGTGAATTTGCTGCCGCGATGGGCTTTGAGGAGCATCAGTGCATCGTGGCTGCGCACCACAACACCGAGAATTTCCATGTGCATGTTGCCTACAACATGATCCATCCCGAGACCTTGAAGATTCACCATCCGCAGTGGGATTATTACAGGAGAGACCGGGTGTGTCGGGCGATGGAAAAGCAATACGGTCTGGCGGTGGATCATGGCCATGACAAATGGCTTGACTGGCGCGATGAGGGCGACAAGGTCAAGCGACCGAACAAAGGCTCAGACCGCGTGCGTGACATGGAAGCCCAGCGTTGGGAACAGTCGTTCGAGAGCTTTGTTAAGGAAATCAAACAGCCGATCATGGACGGCATCGAAAAGGCCAGCAACTGGTTAGAAGTCCATGAGGCATTTGCCGAGCAGGATCTGGAACTAAAGGCACGCGGTAACGGTCTGGTGATTGGTGATGGTACGCATCATATCAAGGCCAGCACGCTCGATCGGTCACTATCGAAAGCCAGGCTGGAGCAGCGTCTGGGACAGTTTATGGCTGATCCGATCGGCAACAACCCTGCTATAGCTTCGGTTGAATTATCTTTGTCTGGGCAGCAAAAAGAGAATATCCTCACGGCGATCGAGGACGCCAAGGACTGGACGGAAGTGCATGAGATATTCGGTCAGCATGGTCTCGAACTGAGGCGGCGCGGTAATGGCCTCATCATCAGCGACGGTGATGAGAATATCAAGGCCAGTGTCTTCGACCGTTCGCTCTCCAGGGCCAGACTGGAGCAACGTTTTGGTATTTTACCGGTGAATGCAGCAGAACACAGCAAAAACCGCTCTAACCCATCTCAAAAACGTTTCTACGGCCTGAAACCAGCTTTGCCGCTCAAGAGCCAGCAAGACCTGTGGGATCAGTTTCTGGACAAAAAGAAGCGTAAAGCCACCATGAGTTGGCGCGAATATTTGCTGTTGATGGCGGGTTTTGATCCGCTGGCCATGGCGTTGATTGTCGGCTATCGGAAAATCTTTGCCGAGTTGAGGCTATCAAATCCAATCAGACGCGGTGCTGGTTCTGGATTAGCTTCTGGCAAGCATCTGCCGACCTTCATTCGTGTGCCGTTCAAAGACAGCAGGCAAGTCAGGGCATTGGGTGCGAAGTGGGATCAAGAGTATAAAAGCTATTACATCCCTACAAATAAAGACCTGGCATTGTTTGAACAATGGGCAATTGGCTTGCCAAAGGTAAAATCTAAAGACTACAGCCGACAGAAGTCGGTCCAGTCAGGTGCGGTTCAAGGAAGGTGGTATCGGCCTTGATGATTTGTAAGTTACTTTTTTCTTCCTGAAGTGATTATGTCAAGTCCTGATGAACCAAAAATCCTCCATTAAATAAACTCATAATTTTGTCCAATAGGCACTGGCGATTCACACAAGGAAGGCAAACATATGATCAACTGTATCCTGCAAGAGCTTTCGGCACAACGAAATCTGTCTTTGGCATAGAAATTAGAGCCGTACTCCTACAAATACCACGGGGTATTTGCGTCTAAAAAATTAAAAAACTGCTAAAACAAACAATATCTACCAAAAATAGCTTCAAAAACAGCATATTAGAAAAGCATGACAAAATCATTGACAGAGGCCACTGATCATAGTCGACTATGCTCTGCTTAGGAAGTATCTGTTATAGATGCCTGTTTCTGAGGTCTGCTGTGGCAAATAACTTGCTAACATTATCTGTACCAGCAGAGTTTTGCTGTGCCGGGTGTGGTTGGTTGCTGATGTATAGACAGTGATATAATCAAGATTTGATATACGGGCGCTTATGCAAAAGCTTTTATTGGGATAACTATTCTATCAAGAAAAATGTCGGTATTGATTTAATCTAAGGAGATTTTTGAATGGACAATATTAATGGCGTACGTTCTGAAGCTGTAGAGCCATTTCTCGTGCGATATTCAACACCAAGAATCGGAAGTGAGCCGACTTCTGGTCACTATTCTGCATTGAAAAACATGTGGGTCGTTGAGCGAAAGGGGGAGGATACGCCGCTCATTGAGGCAGACGGGAAGCTTGCCGAGTTGTCAACAAAGACTCGTGCAACCTCCGAGTCAGACGATTAAAGATTCAGATTGATTTTGAAGATTTCGATAACAATTCGAGCAAAGCCCGAACAGGGCGGCGTGGCAAGATATCAATCGGTTGATTTGGAGCTTACCACAAAAACAGAAACAGTGAATGATCGTGATAATGAATCTCTAGAAATTTCGAAACTGTTTTTATGAAAAGCAAAAGTGCTGAATATCTAATTGTCACAAACAAACAGGATCTGACTTCAGACTTTATCGTCAGAGAAATGCAAAAAAGAGGGCTTGGCTTTGCTCGATTAAACACCGAAGATTTACCGAGTATGGCAGTGATACAGAATGACTGCAAACTTGGGACCAGTATTCAACTTGACGACACACTGATCAACATAAACAGTGTGAAATCGGCATATTTTCGCAGGCCAAAAGCTCCCGTGGTTTCTGATCGGGATCTGCCAGTCGCTTCAAGAACGTATTGCACTGAAGAATGGAGCTATCTATTGCGTTCCATCTATTTGGAACTCGATCAAAAGTGGTTCAGCCATCCCAATGATATCATATTGGCAGAGGACAAACCCAAACAACTCCGTCTTGCTAAAGAGATCGGTTTCAACATTCCAGAAACAGTCATCACTAACAATCTGGAAAATGTAATTTACCTTTTCACGCATGGCCCTGTTATTGCAAAACCAATGAAGCACGCACTACTTGAGGAGTTAGGCAAGGAGAGAGTGATTTTCACATCGACTATTCATTCACTTTCTGATGTAAAACGCGATGAGTTAAAACTGGCACCGGTCATTTTTCAACGCAAAATTATTAAAGAACACGATGTTCGCGTGATCGTTGTTGGTGATATTATTTTTGCTGTCGCCATTGACTCGCAAGCACATACGGTCACTGAAACCGATTGGCGACACACCGCTGTAGATAGACTTGAGCATCATGTCGTAAAGTTAAATGAAGACATATCTGATCAATGTAGGACGATTGTAAGGCGGTTAGGCCTGCGGTACGGGGCTATTGACCTCGTATTGGACAAACGGGGTAAACATTGGTTCCTAGAATGTAATCCCAACGGTCAATGGGCCTGGATCGAAAATAGAACCAGTTTACCAATTGCGGCATCAATCGTAGATATCATGGAGGACATGTAAGATGGCATGCAAGTTTTTTAAATTTATCTGGCCGACGCTAGGAAATTGTGATGATAAAGAAACTGAGAATGATATTAAGATTATCAAAGAGGATGGTATTCAGTTTATCAAAGACAGTACTTGGAAGAATAAGCCCGAGATATTTTTGGAAGAAGCGCGACGGCTACGTGACAATGAATCCGCGCGTAGAGCTTCCGCAGAAACAAAGGGCAAAATTTATCTAGGCGCGACTTTAGCACTCATCTCAGTGGGGTTCTCAGTGAGTGACTTAACCACTTTCAAACATTTGTTCACAAATCTCAATACAGGAACCAATTTCTCTTCAGGATTTTTTGTGCTTGGATTTATTATATACAGTGTCTCTACACTCTTTTTTGCTTTCGAGATACTCAAAGTGAGTTCATATCGCCGGGTTGACATCAAGGAGATTGTCAAGGCGGCAAAATCAAATAAACCATTTGATAGACTGATCAGGGAAATACTTCTCTCAGTAAGATGGGATAGGACGACGATCAATCAAAAAATTGGTCTCGTAAGAGTCACGGAAGGTCATTTCAAAAGAATGGTTTTCATGTTTATTGTTGGGTTATTTCTATGGGGAATCTGGCCACAGATTAAAGAGATCGTTCAGTTCATTATAGTTCCTCTACTCCTTCCCATGTAGCTGTCATGTAATGGACTTCGCAAGATTCAATTGGTAATCCTCCATTTTTTGGTCACGCTGTATCCGGGAAAGATGGAGGCTCTGATTGAATTTGATGTCTTGGTTGCTCCACTTCGTCTGATTTGGAGAACAAACAAACACAGACGCTTATCGGGCAGAGAGCATCAGCGTTCAATCGGTGGAGGTATCATCTAGAGTTTGCAGAGCAGTTGTTGCTTTGCCTAATCTACCATCGGATCTATACGTCGCGGGTTTTTATCGGGTTGTTGTTTGGCGTTTCATCGCCAACAGTCTGCCAGTCCCATGGCGGCACTATTGGCAAGGCCATCTCTGCCTTCTTGAGTGAAGGTAGATTTATTAGAGGCTGAAAAGAGGCACTGCTAATAGTATAGATCGCCCCGTTTAACGCCCACAAGGGCTATCACAACGTAAAGCAAAACACTCAGTCAAAAAATGCCAAATTCGTCAAATTATTATTGACAGTAGCAAGCACATTTTTGCGGTTAGGTCAACTCACAGTGGACGAAGACACGACAAAAGAATTTATGATGATGCCCACGTCAACAGCTTTAATCTTAATTTTGAAATGAGAGCATCTTCGGGCGGTTCCCTGATTATAGGGGAAAGTTTTCAAAAATCGTTGAGCGGCGGAGCGGCGAATAAGACAACAGCGTTGAGAACCGTAGGTGCGAATAAGTTTATCATGCGTAAGCGTGCAGGGGATTTGTGTACACAAAACCATGTCCTGCCAACTCTCTACGGCACGAAAAAAGCAATTTTATAGAATTAGTTTCGATTAGTTTCGATTAGTTAAGCGCTATCTCAAAGGGTCTGGCGGCAAACCTTCACCTCGCCGACCTTTTTCCGTATGCCAAAGGCCGAGAATAACTGTCCACGCGAGTATCTTGCCGACCCTCATTGCGTTCATAACGTTCTGCACCGGGCCACCGAACCATCTCACCCAAGTGATCCTTGATGCGGCCTCATCAATCCAAGTGACTGCACCCATATTCTCACCCCATCTTACCTGCACTCATCAAATCGCTCCTGCCGTAAATCTTATTGGGAGCAGCCAAAATCAAATGTGCGAAACATTCTTTACATTATCAACATTTCGCTTCAGGAAGGTTTCGATCTCCTAGGTATGGTATTTATCAAGGTCAACAAGCGTATAATCCAGACTCTTACCTCATCTCTGGAAACATAAAATGGCAATTGATAGTTACCCCACAAAATTTGGGGAGCAATTCATTCTTATCGCGTCACTTATCTAAACATATCAGGTAATCTGTAAGCAAATTTCCGCACCTAGATCCAACCAACATCTTGGAATATATCCAAACAATCTAAGAATTTTTGCGGTGTGTTGTATTATTAAATAGTTCCCGTTGATCTTCATTCTGATAGTCGTGCTTTTGACCTCCAACAAGTAACGCCTTTGTTGTTAAATCAAAAACTTTGTTCGGCTCAGCATCCATCATAAAGACTAGTACTTCTAACAAGTAGTGGATTGCACTAGGAACACCCACGTTCGCAATGCGTTCGAGTATCGGGAATGTTTCATTCAAGAATGCCTGTTTTGATTCTATGGACTGAAGCCCCACATCTCCACTATCTTTCTTTTTATTGTATGCGCCACAAGAAAAATATAGCTGCATGGCCAAATGCGAAACAATCTTGACTGTTGCCTGGACTGTTGCCCATTCTGATGTTTCCTCAGAAGGATTGTTGAAGAAGAACGTTATTTTTTCCGTTGCTGATTCTGATATCCAATTAGCAGCCTTAATCGCTCAATGGCGAATCCTCGTTTTGTTTTCTGTGTTATCGTTATATCCGTAAACAAAAAAATCCCTCAGCGTGCTCACCACTGTTTCAAGCTCTTCATGGTTTCAAGCGATATCTTGCAGTTATTCCAAATATTGAAGTCTTCATGACTGCAAGGAGCGATCCCTAAGCAGCTTGAATCGCTTGTCAAACCAACAGAGAGTTTTAACTCAAAATCATTTGTTAAAAAACTTTACTCCTGCATTTTTAAGTTTGTCGATCAAATCGTGCACTCTCTCAAACCCAGTGGAATCTTTAGTAAAAGAAAAATAGATATGTTCACGGGCCCTTGACAAAGCGACAAAGAAAACATTCACGTCATCATTATTTCCCCAAAATGCGTCGTCATTGAATTCGACAAAAATAACAGTGTGATACTCCAATCCCTTGCTTTTATGGATCGTCATCAAGCGCACTGAGTTCAAGCCTTCCATATTTGAGATACATTCTGACCAAGAGGTGATGCCATTGCGGCATTCATCGAAAAATGCTTCAAAGCCGGATATAGTAAAATTTAGACGCTCTCCCCCAATGTATTCTCGGTAGGTTCGTTGAAGCTCAAGACGGGCAACGTGAGCCAATATGATCTCAGATATTTTCCGGCCAGATATTTCTGATGGGTTCCCTCCGTTAATTATTTCCTTTAATTCATCAACTAAGCGCTTGACTGCGTTCAGGGATTCACTGTGGCCTTTCTCGCTGTTGAGATCGGCACCTCGAACATCGGCTATTGTATGTATGCAATCTTGGAACGGCTGTCCGTTTCTAACATTCACGGCGAGTTTTAGTGAGGCCAACAGGAAGGAATACGCTTTTTCTTTGACCAAATCCTGAATTGTGATATTGCCAATTTTCCGCGCTTCATTTCTGATTTTCAAACTACGATTACAGAATGCCTTCTTGATGCGATTCTCAACACAGTCAACCCGTAGTCTTGCTAAGATCGCAAAGTTCGCTGGGGTCAGGTTTGGATTACGCTGAAGATCATTAGCAATATAAGAAGCGAGAAACTCGCCTTCAGCCTGCCTCGTATCAAACACCCATCCTTCAGCTGCGTTTTTTGGAACGGGAGCGTTTTGCCGAGTACATTTAGTCAAAACGTAGCCATCGTCAAAAGTTGCCGCCAAGTCATTGATCAGTTTGACTATGCGAGAATTGGATCGAAAATTACAAAGAAGCCTCTTGCTCAGTGCACGGAAATCGGCTTCAAATCGATCAAATATGTCCTCTCTAGCACCTGCCCATCGCATGATTGCCTGGTTCGAGTCTCCTACGGCAGTTAAGACAGCATCTGAACCAAGAAAGGCTGCTTTTATCAATTCATATTGAGCGTTGGTTACATCTTGAAATTCATCAAGAAACACGTGCGTATATGTTTGTCTTAAAGCTGAAAGAATACTGGGTTGGCTTTGAAGTATGTATGTGGCCAAGGTCTTGATCATATCGAAGGTTAAGCAAGACGGAACCGCTTCAATTTGTTCCTGCCACCATACCCTCTGGATATGCTGTTCTGGAGTTTTAGCGTCCTTCGGTTGAAATTGCGGGACTGACTTATCAAGCGTGTCGTTATTAATAGTTCGAATTAAAGGACAGGTGTCGCTGTGCCTAGATTTAAAGTCTTCCCAGATGTCTCGGTGTGTGAAGACGATTTTGTAATTTGGAGTGGGACGACACTGTTCAGGCAGTGACTCAAGAAATTGATCGACGAGTCTTTTGGCGAAGGTGTCAAGCGTGACAGACTCAAATCGCTGAGCCTGTAGAGGATCATACCGATCCGAGCATCGCTTTTGGAGATTTTGAGCAGCATCTGCCTTAAAGG
>JABSOH010000092.1 GCA_013216065.1 Alphaproteobacteria bacterium | reverse complement strand
TGAGGGAACAGAGATGTCTTGTCAGTTTAGCTTTTTTGATTTCGAAGAACGTTTAGATCGCTTGGGCCACCTTGGTGATCAACTGGGGTGTTGCGGTTGATTTCGATATTTTCCGCGCTGATCTGGAAGTAGCGCTTGCCTATTCAGACAGAGGGAAAGGTGGCCGTCCGGCTTACGACCCTGTGATAGTGTTCAAGATCCTGATCATTCAGACGCAGAACACTCTCCCGGATGATCGCACGGAGTTTCTGATCAACAACCGTCTCTCCTTCATGCGTTTTCCGGGTCCTGATCCTGGCGGCCAGATGCCAGGACGATCCGGTTGTTTCGGGAGCGCTTGACGGAGAACGGTGTTCTCTCTTTAAGACTTTTGATCTTCTGCCCGCGGTGGTCAGATTGTTGATGCAAGCCTGATGGCTGAACCGCGACAACGGTTGCGTGAGGATGAAAATCAGGCAAGAGCAAAACGCCCGGGAGATCTGGCCTGAAGCCTCGAAGAAGGCCGTACAGAAGGATGTTGATGCACGTTGGACGGTGGAAAAGTTCCGTCAGGGCAAAGGCGCGGTCGCCAGGATCCCCGACCTTTGGCTACAGGAGCCATAACTGGATCGCACATCCACCGCAGGAAGCCCAAAGGCGCCGCCCCATATCTCACGCGGCAATGCTAGAAGGCCACGTATCCGTTCACACCATTGTTTTTGGAGAACAGAAACATCGGATGGGTCTTTCTATCAGGACGATCGGCATCAAACGTGCCGAGGCCAACTCTCGAACATCCTTCTGTACGGCCTTCTTCGAGCGAAAAGCGATCACGGGCCATCCACGAGACGTAAAATATCTCTTAAACCCGGCAAAAACATCAAACAAAGCGAAAAAATCCATAAAAAACACATTTCAGAATTTGATCGCCGGAAAATACGCAAACTCAACAAAAAATCAGTTCTTAGAAGTATCCTTCTGGATTAACGCGCAGAATATAGACAAACCATTATAAATAGATCATTCTATGCGGATGATCTATTTATTATATTGCTGACGATATCCGAGGTTACATCTCGTTTTGGTGTAGGCGTGGCCAATATGGTGCTCTGACTCAAGAAGCCCGATTCTGAACCGAGTGGTATCAAACCAAGAACGAAGATTGATATGGAAGCTTTGGCACGTGATGATCCTGATGCCTATCAAGTGGTGATTTAATACTGGTTCACCAAAAACGCTACCTAAAGACCTCAAGTCTACTCTCAAATGTCAATCTTAGGTGTCAGCCTCGAAAGAATCTCTGCGCTATTTCCAAGCTTTGAAGCCGAGCAGTAAATTCTGCCGATCAAAGTTATTCAGGTCTAGTTTCGCAGTTTATAGCCAATTTTTGCCGCATTTTCTCCGCTACCATCGGACTGACAAAGTGGTGAATGTCCCCGCCAAACGCCGCGATTTCGCGCACCACGGAACTAGCCGTGAAGTGATGGTTTTCTGAGGCCATTAGAAACACCGTCTCAACCTCTCGGTCGAGTTTGTGGTTGGCTGAAGCCATTTGAAACTCGTATTCAAAATCCGAAACCGCCCGCAAACCCCGCACCACAATATCGGCTCCTATTTCGCGGACAAAATTGGTCAACAAACCACGAAACGACCGCACCTCCACCGAGGCACTCAAACCCATCTCGACAACGTCAGCCTCAATCATCAGAAGGCGCTCGTCATCGCTGAATAAAAGCTGCTTGTGTGGGTTGTTTGCCACCCCAATGATCAGGCGATGGCAGATCTTCCTGGCCGCACGCGTGATCACATCACGGTGCCCATAGGTAATCGGATCGAATGTCCCGGGGTACACCGCCGTAAACATCCCCCCTAGTCCTCCGTTTGGAGTGTCTCTTCAGTGTCAGGGGCTTCAGTTGCGTCCGGCACATCGTCCGCATCTTCGTCCTCAACCACCAGACGCGCCACCGACACCACGCGATCATCCACCGCAATATCAAACAGACGCACGCCGCGACTATTGCGCGAGGTGCGCCGTAGGTCAGCAGTATGGATACGAATGACCTTCCCGCCTTGCGTGATCAGCATCAATTGATCTTGTCTCGGATCAACCACGAGGGAGTCAATGATGTTTGCACCATTAATCAACTCCATATTGTCAACCCCCCTGCCGCCACGATTGGCAACCCGGTAATCGTAAATCGAAGCCAATTGCCCCATCCCGTTCGAACTCACACTCAAAATCATTTGCTCGCGTGATTGCATCTCGGCATAAGGCGATTGCGCAAGAATGGACTGCCGTTCAGCATCCTTCAAACCATCCTCGGACTGTCGCTCCTCAAGCGCACGGTTCTGATGCCGCCGCCAAGCATTATGCGCTTGTAAGTATTGGCGACGAGTTTCGGGATCATGACCGTCACTGCCAAGCAAGGTAGCCGACACCACACTATCTTGATCCGCCAGTCTAACCCCGCGCACCCCGGTTGAATTTCGCCCAGCAAAAATTCGCACCCCCGTTTCGTTGCCCCGCGTATTAGTGTTGCTGACCGCGAAGCGTATCGCGCGACCTTCGGCAGTAGCAAGGAAGAAATCTTGATGGCCTGCGTATAAGCGTACACTGATCAGATGATCACCTTCATCAAGCTTCATGGCGATTTTGCCATTGGCGCGAATCAAGGCAAAATCTGACAGCCTATTGCGGCGCACATTACCCTTTGCGGTAATAAACACGATATCGTGCTGATCCCAAACCGCCACATCTTCAGGTAAAGGCAGAATCGCCGTGATAATTTCGCCCGGAGACAACGGCAACAAGTTAACCAAGGCCTTGCCCCGCGAAGTCAGCAAGCCCTGCGGCAATTCAAAAATCTTGAGGCGATACACCAAACCCAGCGACGAGAAAAACAGCACTGGAGCATGCGTTGAAACCACGAAAAGCTGCACGACCACATCGTCATCGCGTGTCGACATGCCCGAGCGCCCTTTGCCACCGCGACGCTGCGCGCGATACACTGAAAGTGGCACCCGCTTGACGTAGCCACCACGGGTCACTGTCACCACCATTTCTTCGCGTTGAATCAAACTTTCGATGTCGTCGCAGACCTCGTTCATTTCGATCTGAGTCCGACGTGGTGTAGAAAATTTTTCTGCTAGTGTCTTGAACTCTTCGATCATCATCTCATGCCGAATATCAGTTTTGCCGAGTACTGCGAGATATCCAGTGATATCGCCGATCAAACCCTGGATTTCGGCCTCAAGTTTGTACTTTTCGAGACCCGTCAAGGCTTGCAAACGCAGATCGAGAATCGCGCGCGCCTGGATTTCCGACAGATGGTACACGCCATTGATCAAGGATTCATCGCTGTAGCCGAACAAAATATCTCCCATGATCGGCCACTGGCGCGCGCGAAGATTGGCCCGAGCCTCAGCCGCATCTTCCGAAGCCTTGATGAGAACAACCATTTCTTCGACGTGTTGCAACGCCACCAGCAAGGCTACAATAACATGCGCCCGCGCCCGCGCTTTACGCACCAGAAAAGCCGCACGCCGAATCACCACCTGTTCGCGGAAGGTCAAGAAATACTGCAAGACCTGCCGTAAAGAAAGCCGTTCTGGACGACCACGGTTCAGGGCCAGCATATTGACACCAAAGCTATTTTGAAGCTGTGTGTTCTTAAAGAGCTGCGCCAAAACCACTTCGGCCACCGTGTCGCGCTTCAACTCAATGACAATCCGCACCCCATGGCGATCCGACTCATCGCGCAAATCCGCAATCCCTTCGACGATTTTATTACGCACTACTTCAGCAATACGTTCGATCAAACGCGATTTATTGACTTGATACGGAATCTCACGCACAATCAGACGCACAGGCTTGTCCTCGTGCCTATTGATCTCGACTTTCGCCCGCAACACCACCGAGCCGCGCCCACGCAACAGGCCCTCACGCGCGCCAGAAACCCCGTGGATCACTCCACCGGTGGGGAAATCTGGTGCCGGGATAATTTCCAGCAATTCCTCGTCCAATATCTCCGGATTGCGCAAAATCGCAACCGTCGCCGCAATCACCTCGCCCAGATTATGCGGCGGAATATTCGTCGCCATGCCCACCGCAATCCCACCCGCGCCATTCACCAACAAGTTGGGGAATGCAATCGGCAAGACTTCAGGCTCAAGGTCGCTCTCATCGTAGTTGGGGCGAAAATCAATCGTCTGCTTGTCAATATCGTCTAACATCGACTGCGATACCGCATTCAATCGCGCTTCAGTATAGCGCATCGCTGCTGGCGGGTCACCGTCCATCGAACCAAAATTCCCTTGCCCTTGAATCAAAGGCAGGCGCATCGAAAAGTCCTGCGTCAATCGTGCCATAGCGTCATAAATCGCCTGGTCACCGTGAGGGTGGTATTTCCCCATCACTTCCCCAACAACACGCGCGGACTTGCGGAACGGCTTATCCGCCATATATCCACCTTCGTGCATGGTGTACAAAATACGCCGATGCACTGGCTTCAGCCCATCGCGAAGATCAGGCAAAGCACGCGATACGATCACGCTCATGGCGTAATCAAGGTATGAGCGTTCCATCTCCTGAACTAGGCCTATACTTTCCTCGCCGGAATGCTCAGGATTTTGCATCGCCACTCTATTCTTTAGTGCTGTTCAATAAGCTGCTTCAAGCCAGAAGCAGTTTAAAATGGAATTTCGTCGTCATCGAAGCGACTGCTACCACTAAAATCGTTGCCGCCACCCGAGTCGCCTGCATCATTCCCGCCACGGTCACCGCCGCCATAACTGTCCGCATCGCTTCCGCCACCGACTCGGCCTGCACCGCTCCCGAGCATCACCATACTACCGCCAAAGCCCGAAACAATCACCTCAGTGGAATAGCGGTCTTTGCCTGCTTGATCGGTCCATTTTCGAGTTTGCAAACGCCCTTCAAAATAGGCTTGCGAACCTTTTTTCAGATACTGCGCTGCAACATCAGCCAATTTACCAAAAATCACCACCCGATGCCACTCGGTCCGTTCCTGAGTTTCGTTAGTTTGATCGCGCCAACTTTCCGAGGTAGCAAGAGAAATATTGACCACACTGCCACCATTACTCAACTGACGCACGTCTGGATCGCGACCCAACCGTCCCAGAAGAGTGACCTTGTTCACGCTGCCGCTCATGACAATTCCTTAAATTATTGAAATTCAATATATTCAGCACAAAATTCCCACGGGACAATCTCGCTGAACTCCTCCGTACAATCTATAGCGAATTTTGCTGCACGAGGAAAGCGCAATCACGCAAAATGCCTCTTGAAAATCCCCATTCCCAACGATGCCAAGAAGATAAGATTTTCAGCATGATTCAGCACAAAATTCATTCTCCAGTTTCGTGAAAAATTTGCTATTGTTGGGATGATGAAGTTGCTTTGCTTAACTTGGATACCTACACTGCTCTCAGGGCGGATTTTTGGCCTCATGGGTCAACAGATTTACTTGGGCTATGCCCACCTATTCAGCTGGATCGGTGGGCTATTCTTGTTGTTGATGACCTTGGTGCTTTCGTTAGGGCTACACTACTTGATCCTCGACTACGGCGTGTCAGCATCTACCTTGCTCTTTATGATTCTGCTGACCATTCCAGGATTGCTGTTCGTGGTGATCCCTTTTTCAGCGATTTTTGCCAGCATCACCTTGTTTCACCGCCTAAGCCAGAACAACGAATTGATCGTCATGCGCTCAGTGGGCTTCGATACTTGGCGCATGATCAAACCGATCGCTCTCATCGGTTTGGTATTGGCACTATTCGGTTGGGTCAATGCTTTGTGGCTGGTGCCGCTCAGCAGTCAGACCTTTAACAAAATCAACCGCAGCTTTCGCCACCAAGAAATCGATGTGACCATCAAGGCCGAGAAATTTAATCATCTCGGTGAAAACATAATGCTCTATGCCCGCGCAATCACCCCAGATAATCTGTATCAGGACGTGTTGGTTGCGATTCAGGAACCCGACGGTAGCGGACAAACTTTGATCGCCCAAACCGGACAATTCAATCAGGACTTCAACAGCCCTGGCTTTCTGTTGCGCCATGGGACATCACAAGGTTTCGATGCCAAGGAGCGCGAATTGCAGGTCACGGAATTTGATAGTTATCAACTGAAACTCGCCGAAAAAGAGATCGACGAGATCAGCTATTGGATGAAAAGTAGTGAGCGTTACCTACCTGACTTGTTGTTGCCCGACATCACCAATAGCACCGACCGCAGTCGTTACGACGAGCTTGTCACCAAAGGGCATGACCGTTTGATCACCCCAGTGTTTTTCTTTCTCCTACCGATGCTGGCAAGTTTATTCATGATCCTTGCCCCTTTTGATCGACGGGCGTTTTTTGGCAAAATCTTCTCAAGCGCTCTGTTGTGCTTCGGTGTATACATCCTGCACCGCATCAGTCTGAATATGGCGGCAAGCAGTCTCGGTTTCCTCGCGATAACCTATGGCATTCTGCTTGCAACCATCATCGCGGTGATCGTCTTGTTGCAACACAAACGCCCGCTACCTATCGATTTGATCGCGCTTGCCAAGACAGTGTGGATGCGGCATCGTCCGGTAACAAGGAATTCCTGATGGCGTGGCGCTTAAACATCTATTTTGCTAAGCTATTGGCTCTCTGCTTTCTTGCGGTGTTGAGCATCATGGGTCTTGCAAGCTTTCTGGTCACCCTGAGCGAGATCTTTGACCGCAATTTTGCCCACTTGACCCCAAGCAACACCGAATTGATCATGCTAGCGGCTTACAACACACCCGATCATCTGCAAAAAGTCATGCCGTTGATCATTTTGCTCGCAGCGATGGCGTTTTTCCTGCATCTCGCGCGCACCCAACAACTGCTGATGGCGCAACAAGCTGGAATCGCCCTCACCCGCCTGCTCGTGATCTCCATCGTCGTCGTACTCTCGCTAGGCACTGCAACAATCACGCTGTTGAACCCGCTTGCCGCCACCCTGCTCGAACGCTTTGACACCTTCATTAATCGGCACATCGACGGATCTGAAAGCCTTCTCAGTGTCGCCGATACCGGTATCTGGCTGCGGCAAGCCCTCAAAGACAGCGTACTGGTGATCCACGCTAGGAGCCTCAGCCCCGATAAACTGTCCTTCGAGGATGTCAGCGTATTCGAATACCGCAATTCCATCTTCCAACGCCGCATTGAAGCCCGTCGCGCACTCATCAAAGGCAATCACTGGAACATGCAGGACGTTCTGATTTACACTGTTGGCGGCTATACTGAAAAACACCCCACTCACCAACTCGTCACTAACATCAATCAAGACACAATCCGCGATAGCTTCACCTCGGTCAGCGCGGTATCAATCTGGAAACTGCACGACTTCATCTCAGCGGTCGAAAATGTCGGCTTCGACGCCAAAGAACACATCG
>JABSOH010000091.1 GCA_013216065.1 Alphaproteobacteria bacterium | reverse complement strand
TCCTTCATGCTGGACACTCTGATAACTCCGCGCGGATTGCGCATGCTACTGTTGTGGCTGATCCCCATCGCTAGCGTATTAACACTGATCACTTGGAGCATCGGGCTATATCAGGCCCTGATCGTCTCGCCACCGGATTACCAACAGGGCGACAGTGTGCGCATCATGTACATCCACGTCCCCGCAGCCTATATCGCCCTGCTGGCCTATAGCGCCATGGCGATTTTCAGCGCAGTTTTCCTGATCTGGAAGCTGCCCTTGGTGCAACTTTGCGCCGAAAGTATCGCGCCGATTGGCGCAGTCTTCACCTTTGTCTGTCTGGCCACTGGATCGCTGTGGGGCAAACCGATCTGGGGGACATGGTGGGTCTGGGATGCACGCTTGACCTCAGGCCTGATCCTGCTTTTTCTTTATCTCGGCTATATCGCCCTGCTCAATGCCTTTCCCGACCGTGCTAGCGGGAAAAAATCCGCCGCCATCTTTGCCTTGATCGGTGCGCTGAATTTGCCAATCATCAAATTTTCAGTGGAGTGGTGGAACACTCTGCACCAACCCGCTAGCCTGTTGCGCATGGAAGGCACTGCCCTCGCACCAGAAATGCTTGCTCCCCTGCTGTGGATGCTCGCCGCCTACAGCACACTGTTTGTGACCCTGTGTGCACTCAAGGTCGATACCGCCCTACGCCGCCTATGAGAGTACTGCGTATCATCCGTTACGTGCTGTGGGGCGCGGTGGCCATCCTCGGATTGTTTTTGGGCTATCAACACTTTCTGGCTGAGCCCGAGGCGCCGAAACCCCAAACATTGCGCATGCTACAGTTTGCCCCACCCCTGCCGCAGATCGATTACACCGCCCAACTCTGGACGGTGGTAAACTTCTTTGCCTCATGGTGCATCCCATGCCGCGCTGAACATCCTCAATTGGTAAAACTCGCGCAGGATCACGTTGTGGTCGGAATTGCTTGGAAGGATCAGCCCACTGAAGCGAAAGCTTTCCTTAACGAATTTGGCAGCCCATTCGTCGAAGTCCTGCACGATCCCAATGGGGACTTAAGCCGCTCGTGGCGCATAGATGGCATCCCCGCCACCTTCATTGTCGACGCTCAAGGCCAAATACGCTACCGCCGCCTAGGCGTGCTACTCGAAGAGCACCTCGCGCAGATCAACAATCTGATTGTGCAATAAGCTTATCAGGAGTTCGGTTCCGAAATCCTGGTGTGCGAGATCGGGTCGGGCAACATATGATCCACCAATTCTCCAACTCCGATCTTGACTTAAAAATCAGTATACTCGCGCCGTCGAAAAAGTATTTTTATCTTTATGATAAGCTGAAATTTCTGGTTCACTTTTGCTATCCTGTGTCTGTTGCGTAACGCACAAGAGATGCTGATAAGCGTTAGATAGCCTTAGTTTCAAAAGAACACCCCTACCGAGCTTTTGAAAGGCCGATTGACCTTAACCTTCTGTGTTACCCTCTAGAAAGTCTGTATAGCGACGAAGGTCTCGAAGGCTCAGGTGTGCCTTGCAGATATTAGTTCTGCAATTTTTGTAAGATATCTTGGACCGTAAGATGGAACGGCACTTAAGAGAAAATCATGCAGAAAAGGCTTTTGACACCTCCATCAAAACATTATGAATCCAAATACTCGAAGACTGCGCTATGCCTGCAAAAAGATCGCAATGAGCTAATGACATTCTTTGATTTCCCGGCAAAACACTGGCACCCTCCACCGCACCAAACGTGCCAAGGGGCGTCTCAACCGCAATGGCATTCTGCATATGATGCCAAGCCAGTGCATTTAACAGAGGTAGAGTAAAATACACGGACTTCGACACATGGACAAAGTAATTATCGGAGTGCAATTTGCAGACGGAATGGATGTAGCCAAAGATAGCCAGGCCACCACATGATCTCAACAACTCAAATACCCAATTTGACAATAGCTCCATATCAAGGATTTATTCCTGCTGAGCTTATGAAACCAACTCAAGGCTGATCTTTAAGATTCTCAGCAAGACATTGTGGGCATGAAGGGGATACCGTTTGCCATTCTAGAGCAACTCTGAGCGTTTCTCGGGGTCAAGTACAGTACAGTAACGCCTTATACGATTCTGAATGTCGAACCGGAAACGATACGACAATGTTTTCGACGAAACACTGTGTCAAAGTTCGTGCTCTCACGCCCATCCTCTGCGCAATGACCGCACCCCATCACCGTCGATACCATCACCGTGGTGCAGTGGCTCGCCGGGCAAGGTTATTCATGCGGGAGACTTGATTTTCACCGCGATCCGACCCAAATCATCCCAACCTAGGATCATATCAACACATCCCCCTAAAGACCCCTGCGAAAGAACCCGCCATGGTATTGATGAACGCCTCCGGCCTGCCGATAACACCGAAACCATCCGCAGGATCAAATGCACCAACCACAAGTGGGGACCCGACAGACTACATCGTCGAGGCCTGCGAAAGCAATTTCATGACGGTGGTGATCGAGGCCAGTCAACAGGTTTCGGTGCTGGTAGACTTTTGGGCGCCGTGGTGTGAGCCGTGCAAGCAGTATACCCCGATTCTCGAAAAAGCGATTCGCACCGAAAAGGGTCGTGTCAAATTAGTCAAGATCAATGTTGACGATAATCCGACCATCGCACAACAGTTCCAAATTCGCTCGTTGCCAACGACAATGGTTTTTTTACAAGGCCGTCCACTTAAGTCCATGCCAGGAGTATTGTCCGCCGATACCTTGAAGAAATTGCTGAGTGATTTATTAAAAATGACCGGCATGCGTTCTTCAGTTGAGGAATTCCAGAGTCTCGTGGAAACCGCCGAGGCTGCGCTGGGTGAACACAATCATGCCTTTGCACAACAACAGTTTGAGGCTGCACTCAGGCTTGATCCAGAAAGCCCTCTGGCTGCTGCCGGAGTGTTACGCGCCTTGATCGGCGCGAATGCGCCCGACGAAGCACAAACCTTTCATGATGCTTTAACCGAGACCGTGCAGCAAAGCCCCGAAGTCAGCAGCGCGATGCAAGGTCTTGCCCTGCTGGGTAGCGGGAATAACAGCGCGGTTGTTGCCGCGCTGGCCGCCTGCAAAGACGCCCCAGATGACCTTGCTCTACAATTTGCCCTAGCCGAGGCTTATCTTGAGGCGAATCAAAAAGAATGCGCCGTCGAGCAACTTCTCGGCATCGTTGCTCGGGATCGCGCTTGGCAGGACAAAGCAGCCCAAGCCAAATTGCTCGAAATTTTTGCCGCAATCGGCTTTCAAGACCCGTTGGCAAAATCGGGGCGACAGCATTTATCTGCGCTGCTCTTCTCGTAAAATTCAGGGAGTCCCTATGCCAAAAATTGCGCTTTTCCCACTAGGGAATATTCTACTCCCCGGTGGGCTGATGCCCATCCAAGTCTTTGAAGAGCGCTACATTCGGCTGATTCAAGACACCGCAACGCGCACATCAATCGGCATTATCCAACCAGAAAGCGACAACAACGAAAACAATCCGCCCCTGAGTAGCATGGGGTGCAGTGGACGTGTGATCCGTTTTGAAGAACTCGACAACGACCGCTTTTTTATCTTGCTGCGCGGCGAGCGACGCTTTCACTATATTGAGGATCACGTGACGGCAGGTGGTTACCGCAAAGCCGAGATTCGCTGGGTCGTCGAAACAGCGACCCCAGACCCGCAACAGCAGGTCATTGATGATCGCGGAAAATTCATGGAAACCCTCGCACATTACCTCGAAGAAATGGGGGTTAAAGCCGATTTCGGAGAGATAGAAACTACGCAAGATGTACAGCTAATCAATACACTCGCCATGCTCCTGCCCGCGCTACAACGCGAAAAACAGGCTCTGCTCGAAGCAAACTCTATCGAGGAGCGCTTGCAACTCCTGAAAGGAATGGTGCATAAAGGGGCAATTACACGCACTGAAACCAAATGGCGTCACTAATCGCTACTCTGGGAATTGGGGAGTCGGCGGTTTTTGTGTCTCTGGAATTTTGGCATGTCTAACCCATCATACTCTACGGCTCTACCGCGACTGGATCGTGTTCTGCTCGACAACTTGTTCTGTCCGGTGTCGCGCAAACTTTTAGAATATGACCATGAGGCACAGGTCTTGATTTCGCGCCAAGCCGGATTGGTCTATCCGATCAGCCACAATATTCCACTGTTGGTCGAAGAACTTGCGACTCCCCTTGATCAGCACCCACCTGCTTCAAATTAGAGAGATTCTATGACAAAATACGTCAGCACGCGGGGGCAGTCTCCCGCCGTCGACTTTGCCACCGCTACCCTGAACGGCCCTGCCCCCGATGGCGGACTGTATATGCCGCAAGAATTGCCGCACTATTCTACCAGTGAATGGCACGACATGGCAAAGTTATCATATCAAGACCTCACACATCGTCTGCTGCTGCCCTTCGTCGGCGACTGCATCACCTCGGAACGTTTAGCCGAATTGATCCGCGATGCCTATCAGGGCTTTCCAGCCGCTGGCGCACCATTGGTGCAGCTTGGGCATCAACAATGGATGCTCGAATTGTATCGTGGCCCGACGTTGGCGTTCAAAGACTACGCTTTACAGCTATTGACGCGGATTTTCCGCGAGCTATTGTCGCAACGCGGAGAAAAATTGGTACTGCTCGGGGCAACATCTGGCGATACTGGTGCAGCAGCACTGGCGGCGGTGGCGCATCAGTCCGGGCTCGGAATCATCATGCTGCACCCGCACGAGCGCGTGTCGCCAATCCAGCGTCGGCAGATGACCACGCTTGATGCCAGCAACGTCCGCAACCTCGCTATCGAAGGCAACTTTGATGCCTGTCAGGACATCGTCAAAGCCCTATTCGCCGATCGCGATCTACGCCAACACCTGCCAATGTCTTCAGTCAATTCCATCAATTGGGCACGGATCATGGCGCAGATTGTCTACTATGCCGCGAGTGCCTTAAGCCTCGGTGCGCCGAATCGCCCGATTAGCTTCTGCGTCCCAAGCGGTAATTTCGGCAACGTCTTTGCTGGCTATCTTGCCAAAACCCTCGGCCTGCCCATTGAACGCTTGGTCGTCGCCAGCAATGCCAACGACATCCTGCACCGCATGATCAGCCACAACGATACTGTCCTGCAACAGGTTGTCCCGACGTTATCGCCGAGTATGGACATCCAAATTGCGAGCAATTTCGAACGTTTGCTGTACCTGTTGAACGCTGAGGACGGTTCCCGCACCGCCGCAGACATCCAAGGCATACGCGACGGCAGCATGACGCAGCTTGAACCTGTGGTTTACGCACGCTTAACCCAAACCTTCAGTGCCGGCATGGCGGACGATGCAGCTACCGTTGCCGAAATTCGCTACATTGCCGAGACTACGGGGCTGGCCATTGATCCCCACAGTGCTATTGCGACCAAAATCGCACGCGAGAAGGCGACTTCGGACGAATATCCGATGGTAGCCTTAGCTACCGCGCACAGCGCCAAGTTCCCGAACGCTATGCAAGCTGCGCTTGGAAACGCAATCGAATTGCCTGCCAGTACCGCTAACATCGTACAACGCGAGGAAAAATTTGAGGTTCTTGCAAACGATACTGCGCTGGTTAAAGACCACCTCATCAACGAGTTTGCTGACTATGCCCAACATTGACGACATCACCATCACCACGCTCCCCTCAGGTCTGCGCATTGCCACCGTTCCGATGCATTCGGTAGAGACCGTCACGGTTGGAATTTGGATTCATGCTGGCTCTCGGCTCGAAAGTGCTGCGGATTGTGGTGTTGCGCACTTCCTCGAGCATATGAGCTTCAAAGGCACCGCGCGGCGTACCGCGCACCAGATCGCCGAGGAAGTCGAAATGGTTGGTGGCCACAGCAACGCCTATACTGCGAAAGAAAACACCGCTTATCACATCAAATTGCTGGCAAAAGACTTGCCACTGGCGGTGGATATTTTGGGCGATATTGTGCTGAACTCGACCTTCGTCACCGACGAATTGGAGCGTGAGCGCGGAGTGATCTTGCAAGAGATGGCCATGTACGAGGATCAACCCGACGAAATGGCGTTCGATCATTTTCAAGCACGAGCCTATCCGGATCAGCCCATGGGGCGGACAATTTTGGGATTCAAGGATGTCGTTTCCAATATGAGTGCCGAGCAATTGCGCGGCTATGTCGCTAGGCACTATAGCGCAGATCGCTCGGTCATTGTCGCTGCGGGCAAGATCGAGCATGATGACTTTGTCGCCTTAATCATCGAGCATTTTGGTGATTTCGCCCACTTTGACACTCCGACACCCGAAGCCGCCCGTTACACCGGGGGCGTGATCAGCACTCCAGACGATTGCGAGCAGATGCATCTGATCCTCGGCTGGCCGTCGTGCAGCTATCAGGACATGGATCAGCACTATGCTTCGGTGGCTCTGTCGGGAATTTTGGGCAGCGGAATGTCTTCGCGTCTCTTCCAAGAAATACGCGAAAAGCGCGGACTCGCTTATTCGGTGCATGCATTTCATATACCGTATCAGGACGACGGCCTGTTTGGTTTTTATGCTGCAACCGCCCCAGAAAAAGCGAGTGAAGCTCTCGGAGTTTCCTACGATTTGCTCGGTCAAATGCGCCACAATATCTCGGACAAAGAGCTAACAAAAATCAAAGCACAGATGAAGGCCGGATTGCTGATGTCCCAAGAATCTTCGTCATCACGCGCCGAAACTGCCGCAAAGCAACTGCTATTGCATAATCGAATCATCCTAACCAGCGAACGGATCGCGCGCATAGACGCGCTTGATATCTCACAATTGGCAGCGTGGGTGGACACGCTCTTGGCGCGCACCGCAACGTTGTCATTGTACGGCGATGTTGATCAGGTTACGATACCTTCGGTACTTACGGCTTGAAGCCCGGAGAACAGCGCCATGGGGTTGTTTGATCGCACCCGACTCATCAAACGCGGCGCAAGGGTTGATCTTGAAATTTACGATGCCAGCCATCAGGAGCGTTGGGTAGCAGTGCGTAGTGCGAGTCGCGGTTTCGTTGCGCCATGGGAACCTCTTTGGGATGCCGACTCCCACAAACCCCTCGCCTTTCGTGCCCGGCTGAAAATGCACCAAGAGGAATGGAAACAAAAGCGTGGCCTCGGGCTACTGTTGGTGCTGAATACTGAACAGGATCGCCCTATCGTTGGAGGAATCAGCATAAGCAATATCCGCTATGGGGTCAACATGTCCGCCAGCGTCGGCTATTGGACAGGTAGTGTGTACATCCGCCAAGGCTATATGTTCGAGGGCTTGAACCTCGCGCTAGATTTCTGTTTTGATGTCTTACGTTTGCGCCGTATCAAGGCTGCAACCCTGTTGAATAATGATGCCAGTATAAGCCTATTGCATAAAATCGGCTTCCAGCACGAAGGGGTTTCGCGCGAGATGCTATGCATCAACGGACGTTGGCAAGACCACACCCGCTTTGCTTTGCTCTACAGCGATCCGCGCACTCGAGCAACATAATCTCATTCCACAGTTCTTGCGCAAACTCGAGTGGTCAAATCTTGCGCTCATCTTTGCCACTTATTTCGCGAACAGAATGGGCAAACGATATCCGAGGTTGCATCTCGTTTTGGTGTAGGCGTAGCCAGTGCGGTGCACTGACTTAGGAGCCTGATCCTGAACTGTGCCTTAATAAATCAGGGACGACACTTTAGCACGTGGTGATCCTAATGCCTAT
>JABSOH010000090.1 GCA_013216065.1 Alphaproteobacteria bacterium | reverse complement strand
CACCCGTTTGCCCACCTCAAAGGTCCGATGAACCTCTTCGTGAGAACCGGAGCGGGCAAAAACACACATCGGGCGGGAAAATCTTGTCTGCAATATGAGGCGTGTGGTCTATTGGCGAAAAAAGAAAACCATGGCAGAGCACGAAGGGCTCCATCCGAGTCTTCCGCCCGGGAAAAGTTCCAGAGACAATCTCACACAAAAAAAGCATTTTCTATTCTAAGGTCTCATCAATTTTAGGTTCTCGGGAGTGTCCAGGTATAGAGCCCCGCCAAAGAAGAACCGCAAAACTCTCATTTCCTAGCCTAGGAGGTTGGGGGGAGGCAATTGAGGATGGCAGTTTTATGTACCCAGCACCGCTGGTGACGAGTCTCCGAGAAATCTTCGTCCAGTACAAACCAAAACCTCAGAGATCCATCGCCAATCTTGGCGGCTTCATGCCCCTTCGGCTTCTGCAAGACTTCGTGCCAGCTTTGTTTTGATTCTCGAATTCCGTCTTTAATGGCCAGAAAATGTTTATCATCCAGTTCGTTAACACCGACAATTACCAGCACACAAAGTTTAGCTTCTTCACTGCGAAGGCCACTGTAAACGCCATCGACCCAGATGTAGACCCACTGGTCTTTTTCAAGGCTCCGGTTCGTATTCTTTCGCTCACCTTGGCTTTAGGCGCGAAATCGTGCTTGCAAACAACCCTTTGTTTCTGTTTCACCGCTGAATATGCTTTTCAGGTACAGTCACAACCATGCGGTCTCCAGAGATTTCGCCTTGCGCACGTATGGCAGAACTAGAGCGAATTAGAACGGGTTTGCCTGTTTTCGAGCGCACTTTCGGTATTTTTATCGCCACAGACCCAAGCCCCATCGAACAAAAATGGGCGCAAGCAAATAGCCGTTGCGAATACCTGCCACCTCGCCAGATTTTGTGCGCAAATCCTCAGTGGGTATCATAAATTCCGCAAATTCAGTTTAACTGCCTGCATAATCAATTGTCTCGCTCCTGCACGTAAAATATCCGTCAAAGAGTTGGAAATTTCATCTCGATCAAATAATCTAGCAACGTTATTCCCTTCCATAGTGATGTATCCTGTGAAGTTGATTGATGTTACGCAACAACAAATTCACCTGATACGCTACCGTCATTCAAATGACCAAACACCAGATTCGGTTATAGTTCGCAATGCACGGCACTGAAGCCTTTCACGATGCCGTCGATGCCAACCTTGAACACCGCCGAGACCGTCGCCAATGGAGCCGCAGCACGCCCCGAGTTAGAGTTAGCGATTCCCATATCTCTACCGATGGTACTATTCCACGAACTCAGCATGGACCCATGCGCAAATGCAGACTTGGTTTGGAGAAAAATTACACTCGGGCGAAATTCTGTGCCTGCCAACAAAATAGCGCAACGAAACAGTCTATCGACTGTATTTCGTACATCCGAATAGTGATCCTGATGAGATTATGGCAAAACTTGAGACGCTGTAATGCGCGAAAGTAAGGTGAGTAATGGGGTGGCTGATGGGGTTTGAACCCACGACCTCCTGGACCACAACCAGGCGCTCTAACCAACTGAGCTACAGCCACCATAAAATGGTGCTTTGGGCGATCCCAAGGCAAACCTGCCGCGATTCAACACCGTCAAAGCAACCGATCAATACAAATACCTACGTTGAAACGCAATCCTTACAACGACACGTTCGGCAATTTTCGCACATCGGTAATATGACCCTGCAACGCCGAAGCTGCAGCCATCGCTGGCGACATTAAATGCGTGCGCCCACCACGGCCTTGACGACCCTCGAAATTGCGATTTGAGGTCGAAGCGCACCGCTCTCCTGGTTGTAGACGATCCGCATTCATCGCAAGACACATTGAGCAACCAGGCTCGCGCCAGTCAAACCCTGCGGCCTTGAAAATTACATCGAGGCCTTCTTCTTCAGCCTGCTGCTTCACCAAACCTGATCCCGGAACAATCATCGCATCAATGTTTTCGGCGACATGCTGGTCTTTCACAATACCTGCAACCACACGCAAGTCTTCAATACGTGCGTTGGTGCATGAGCCGATGAACACTCTATCCAGACGGATATCTTGAATCGGCGTGCACGGTGTCAAGTCCATGTATTTTAAAGATTTTTCAACTGCGATCCGCTTTCCAACCGAATCGAAATTGGCAGGGTCTGGCACGCATCCATCAATGCATACGACATCTTCGGGCGAAGTTCCCCAAGTCACCTGAGGCGGAATATCTCTGGTGTGCAGGTTGACCTCGTGATCGTAATGCGCACTAGCATCACTCGGTAATGTATGCCAGTAAGCTTCTGCCATTTCCCACTGCGCACCTTTTGGGGCCATGGGACGGCCCTTGAGATAGCCAAAGGTCTTCTCGTCTGGCGCGATCAATCCAGCGCGCGCACCGCCTTCGATTGACATGTTACAGACTGTCATCCGACCTTCGATGGACAATCCACGAATGGCTTCCCCGGCGTATTCCACGACGTGACCCGTACCACCAGCAGTACCGATATGGCCGATAATCGCTAGAATCAAATCCTTAGCCGTCAAATAGCTCGGCAAGCTGCCTTCAACGCTGATACGCATATTCTTTGCGGGCATTTGCAACAGAGTTTGCGTTGCAAGGACGTGTTCGACCTCTGAAGTGCCGATCCCAAAAGCCAAAGCGCCGAACGCACCATGAGTCGAAGTATGCGAATCACCACAAACAATCGTCGTGCCGGGCAGGGTGAAGCCTTGCTCGGGTCCGATGACGTGAACGATGCCTTGCCGAATGTCCAGGGCATCGAAATACCGAATACCAAAGTCGGCGCAGTTCTGCGCTAGCGTCTCAACCTGAATGCGGCTTTCTTTCTCGGCGATCCCCTTACGGCGATCAGAGGTTGGCACATTATGGTCGACCACCGCCAGAGTCAGCACAGGTTTGCGCACTTGGCGACCTGATAGACGCAACCCTTCAAAGGCTTGTGGGCTGGTCACCTCGTGTACAAGATGACGATCAATTGCCAACAGACAGGAGCCATCGTCGGCATTTTGTTGGATCAGATGAGCGTTCCAGATTTTATCGAACAGGGTTTGAGGCTGTGACATGGACGGACCTTTGCGCTAGTGATAAAGAACCAAATATAAAGCGCGTTTTAGGATTTTTTGCTGACCAAACGGCGTTCGCGAATCCGCGCGGCTTTCCCTGTGCGTCCACGCATGTAGTACAGTTTCGCACGGCGCACAACCCCGCGACGCACCACGGTGACACCTGCAATACGTGGGCTGAAAAACGGAAATACCCGCTCGACACCCTCGCCATGGGAAATCTTGCGCACTGTAAAAGCAGATCTTGCCCCGGCGCGGCGAAGAGCGATCACTAGACCTTCAAAGGTCTGAATTCGTTCGTTACTGCCTTCTACTACCTTCACATCGACCCGAACCGTATCACCGGGACGGAAGTCGGGCATGTTGGCTTTGGCTTCGGCGATTGCCTCGTTTTCCAAAGTTTCGATTAGAGTGGTCATAGTTCTCATCCTTAACCATTGCGCAAATTTGTTGATGGTGTTCCGTACTCAACCCCGCCAACCATATTATGACGAGCATGTAGGCTAATTGTCTTCCCCGAGCTTTGAGTGCGATGCCTGATATTTGGCGAACAAATCAGGCCGTACCTTCGCCGTTAAGGCGCAAGACTGCTGCAAACGCCACTGCGCAATACGCCGATGATGACCAGAAAGCAAGACCTCTGGTGCTGCTAGACCACGCCACACCGCAGGCCGCGTATAGTGCGGATATTCGAGCAGGTTGTGCTCAAAGCTCTCTTCAGTAAGCGATGCCAAAGCGCCCAACACGCGAGGCAACAGACGCACCGTAGCATCTAGTAGCACAGAACTTGCGAGTTCGCCACTGGAAATCACATAATCGCCAATGGAAATTTCTTCAAAATTGTAGTACTCTAGCGCGCGCTGATCGACGCCTTCGTAGCGCCCGCAGAGTAAGACTGCGCCATCGCCAGTAGCGAGCGCTTTGGCGCGTTCGACACTGAATGGTTTCCCCCGCGGCGACAGGAAAAGCCGAGGTAATGTAGCACGAACCGAGTGGCTGAGTACCTTATCCATGATGCCTGCGATGATTTGGGGACAGATCACCATCCCTGCGCCACCTCCAAAGGGCGTATCGTCGATGCTGGCGTAGCGAGTCGTCGCGTATTGCCTCAGATCGTGGGTATCCAGCGACCAGATGTTTTCGTTGAGGGCTTTGCCGACGTTCGAAAACCCCAAGGCTCCCGGAAACATCTGCGGAAAAGCTGTCAAAACATGCGCCTGCCAAGGTTGCATTGTCATGAAGTCGTCTCGTCGAATCCAGTTACGGTGATTTTGCCCGCTGTCACATCCACGCTTGGGACAAATGCGCTTCTGAACGGATGCATGAACTCAATTCCCTCGGCGGTCATAATCTTGAGAATGTCCCCGGCGCCAAAGTTATACAGTGCATGAACATGCCCGAGTAATCTGTCATCCAAGACATCGTGCACTGCAAGCCCGATCAGATCTGCGTGATAATATTCATCAGTTTCAGTTTCGGGCAGCAACGCGCGTTCCACCATCAAATGCTTGCCGCGCAAGGATTCTGCCTCCGTTCGATCCGAAACCTCGGCAAAGTCCACTATAGCTTCGTGATCGTTCTTACCTTGGCGCGCTTTCACCAGAGTGTACGCCTTACCATCATCATCCTGCAAAGCCGTAAACGCCGTAAGGCTTTGCAGACTCGCGCAGAAGAGCTTTAATTTTGTCGCACCGTATAAACCATGTGCGGCACTGATCTCGGCAATCAGCACGCGATCCCGAACCTTTGACATGGCTAGCTGGCCGCTTCTTTGGAATCTATCTTAGTGTTATCTGATTTGCTGGCTTCCGAAGCGGATTCGGCAGCTTCACGCGTGCGCCTTTGGGCTTTCGCCTTGGGCAGATGTTGCTTAGTTTGCTCGCTACGCTTTGGTGCTGCCACCAAACCCATCTCAGCCAGGATTTTCTCCACGCGATCCGAAGGCTTCGCACCGACGCTCAACCAATATTGTGCGCGTTCCTGATTGATATTGCTGCGCTCAGGACTGTCCTTTGGGCGCATCGGGTCAAAGTAGCCGATTTTCTCGAGGAAGCGGCCATCGCGAGGCTGGCGCGAGTCGGCAACAACAATACGATAGTATGGATGCTTTTTGGCACCGATACGGGACATTCTAATACGTAAACTCATGGGATTCTCCAGTTGTGGCATTGATGTTTAATTTTTGAAAAACAAAGACTTAAAATTTTCTACCTAGGGGGCAACATATTGCGCAATTCCTCAGGAATTCGGCTTGGGTCAATCGCGGGCATACCGCCACTGTTCAGGCCTTTACTGCGCATTTTTTTCATTATTTTCTGCATACTCAAAAATTGCTTGAGCAGTTTGTTGACTTCTTGCACCGAACTGCCTGATCCTGCTGCAATACGTTTCTTGCGCGAGGCATAAATGATGGCAGGTTTGGTGCGCTCTTGCTTGGTCATCGAAGAAATGATGGCAGTTTGACGGCCAAGCATCCTGTCGTTCATGCCTGCGCTAGCGAGTTGCTTTTGCATCTTGCCGATTCCCGGCAACATGCCCATGATGCTCGATATTCCGCCCATTTTGCGCACTTGCTGAAGTTGCTTGGCGAGATCGTTGAGATCGAATAGCCCCTTTTGCAGGTGTTGCGCCATGTTCTCGGCTTCTTCTTCCGAGACCTGCTCTCTCGCGCGCTCGACAAGCGAAACTACATCACCCATTCCCAGAATACGACGCGCAAGTCTGTCTGGATGGAAAGGCTCGAGATCGTTGATGGTTTCGCCGACCCCAAGGAATTTGATCGGCCGTCCCGTCGCGGCTCGCAGTGAGAGTGCCACGCCACCGCGTGAATCGCCGTCCATGCGCGACAGGACTACACCACTAATGCCCAAGACTTCGTGGAACTTTTGCGCCACGTTAAGCGTGTCTTGCCCGCCCAGCGCATCAGCAACCAGTAGAGTTTCACATGGATTGGTGAGGCGTTTAATTTCGACGACTTCGCGCATCAGCATTTCGTCGATCTGCAACCGCCCTGCTGTGTCAAGCAGGATCACCTCATGACTCGCAAGTTGCGCGGCTTGTAAGGCACGTTTTGCGATGTCTTGCGGCTGTTGTCCGGAAACAATGGGCAGAGCGGGCAAACCCGCCTGTTCAGCGAGAACCTGGAGTTGCTCTTGTGCTGCAGGCCGCGTGGTATCAAGCGAGACTAGCAGAGCTTTCTTCTTAAGCTTATCGCGCAGATGCACCGCGAGTTTGGCTGTGGTGGTGGTTTTTCCAGTGCCTTGCAGGCCAACCAGCATCACCACCGCCGGAGGTGAAACCCCGAGTTGGAGCGTACTGGCATCGTCTTCCCCGCCAAGCAAAGCGACGAGACGATCATGTACGATCTTGATGATCATCTGCCCCGCCGAGACCGAGCGCACGATTTCTTCACCGGAGGAGGCCTCTTTGACCCCGGCGATGAAGTCCTTGACCACGGGCAGGGCGACATCGGCTTCGAGTAGGGCATGACGAATCTCGCCGAGCGTCTTCGCAAGGTCGCTATCGCGGATGATCCCTTTGCCGCGAATGCAGTCAAAGATACCATTAAACTGATCAGATAGTGCGTCGAACATTACGTGCGAATTCCTAAGAGTGGGAATTTAGGACAAACAAAAAACGCCGGTGGGCGAAACTCGCTGACCGACGGGTAAGCGCAACATCATCGCGCTTAGACACCCAAGTATCTTCTTAAGGGCTTTCTGTCAATGTTTAGAGGAAGCAAATATCCAGCTCAATGTTGTGTTGATTTTTTTGATCTGGTTGCGACTGATGATCGAGACCACGATGACCCTGATCCTGACAAACTCAACCAGCAGGTTGTTAAAGCTGAAAATCACCAAAAGCAGGATTGGAGTGTACAGAAAAGTAAAATCCGGCGCAAGCGTGGTCAGAATGCAATAACGCCTGGGCCTGTGGCTCACCACAGACCTTACCCCGAAGCAGGCAGTGTTTGGGTGATGGGCAATTCCATCAACTTCAAGCTGGACTGGAACAAACATGGCCGCAAAAGAGCATTCGCAATGAAGAGATGATTGCACAAGAACCTATCGGAGCCATTATCTTCCCCGGCTCAGGCGTGATCGAAAACCTCGCCGATAAGGCCAGGGCTCATGGCATCACCGTCAAACGATGTTATCAATGCCCTGCCAGCTAACGCTGGTGGGGCTTTTTCGATAGGATTCAGAACATATATTTGATAACTAAGGCATATTGTATGGTTTAGACAGTGTTGAAAGATTAAGAGGGTCTGATTTCTAGGGTTATACAGCTTCCTCTGACGCAAGGTGAACAGCTTTCAGAGCTTCAAACATTTACGTATAACAGGGATTTTGGTAGATGCCAGCTAAAGAGAATGGCAGTTCGCAATCGGCCAATTTGGGATTTGAGGCAAAACTATTCTTAGCAGCAGACAAACTGCGCGGCAGTATGGACGCCAGCGAGTAAAAGTAACCGTTTCAAAGACATTTTGGGGCGCGTCTACGGGTATTTTCTGGGCGGATTTGCGGGTGCTGACCGAAATGTTGGAATCCTACAAAAGCCGCGTTTACGATCCTTGTTGTGGCTCTGGCGGTATGTTTGTCCAATCTGAAAAGTTTGTCGTCGAACATGGTGGC
>JABSOH010000089.1 GCA_013216065.1 Alphaproteobacteria bacterium | reverse complement strand
CGCTCGGCAATCTCATAAAGGGCAATGTCCTTGCATGCTTCAACCAAATCCCAGTTTCATAGGGGTCGAGTTTGGAGACGCCCCTGCTTATAGGCTGCTGCCGAACCACCTGCTCGCCAGCGGCGATGCTAATTTCTCGCAGCCGATAGAAAATCTTGCAACTGCTCTACGATAGTTCATACCGCTTTCAATCGCCGCTACAACTCGTTCGCATAAATCAATTTCGTACGCTCTACCCATCAAAATCTCCCGAAAAATCAAAACGACTGGGAACCACAAAGAACTCAAATAGGCAACCCTTGAAAAAGATTCATTGTTCATGAAACCCGCTCTAGAAGTTCTTAGAGGTGTCCACTTGACGTGGCTAAACTGAAAATCTATAGATAAAATTGGCTATGATGTTCAATACGCGGATTTCGACACAGGACCAAAGCAATCGTCGGAGTACAATTTGCAGACAAAATAGATGTAACCAAAAACAAAAAAACCGCCGCATAATTGTAACAGTTCAAACACTAGATTTGACAATAGTTCTGGAACAAAACGCAAGCGCAATCATGATTGCAACAAATCCTAAGAACGGCGGAGCTTGCGGGTCGGCACCGCAAGCAGTTTTAATCCGATGATCATCAAGGACACCGAAAACAAAGGCTACAAAGAGTTTAGCATCGAATTAGTACAAAAGTTCGCCAAAGATATAGGGATCAAGGTTGAATTTGTTCCGACAGACTGGAAAACCTTGGTCAATGGCATTCCGGTAGGCAAATATGACATGACTACTAGCGCGTCGATCACCCCAAGCCGAGCGAAAGTATCTATCTGCGGCGATCCCTACATCTTTTTCGGCACGATCCCGCTAGATTTAGCAGAAAACATCGACAAATACCGATCATGGGCGGAGGTTGGTCAGCTAGGGATTACTGTTGCCGTAACCTTGGGAACATCGTTTGAAAGCCAAGCGAAAAACTTCTTCAAAAACGCCCATCAAAAAAGTTGACCCCCCTGCTTACGAATACCAAGAGGTCCTTGCGGGCATACAGATCTGTCTTTGACCAGAGCAATGTCGAATCGGTTTCTTTGCAGAACCCATAGCAACCTCAGGGGCATCCCAAGAGCATTCCCGATCGCGCAGGACGATCAGATTTGGATCAATTGCCCCAATCACTGGATCAGACAAGCCAAATTGCGCAGTGTAACACAGCAACTCTACGAGAAGTGGTTTAACTAAATCGTAAGCACTCATGGTATTCAGTATGGAACCTCCAGCACAGCATGCGGGGCTGAGCGCTCTGCCCTGTCGAGAACTACGGGGTGAGATTCGCCCCCCCGGTGACAAGTCTATCTCGCACCGCGCGATCATGCTGGGTATGCTGAGCATCGGCACCACGGAAATCCATGGCCTGCTCGAAGGAGAAGACGTTCTCGCGACGATCAATGCCTGCCGAGCTCTAGGTGCAGACATTGAACAAATAGGCGCGCAATGGTTCGTCACTGGAGTTGGCATTGGCGGACTACGCCCACCGGAAAACGTACTGAACATGGGCAATTCGGGCACAGCGTGCCGCTTAATGACGGGTATTCTTGCAAGCCATCCTTTGCAGTGTTTTTTGAATGGGGACGCTTCCCTACGCGCGCGTCCAATGCAACGCGTAACCATACCCCTTAGCAAGATGGGAGCACGATTTGAAACCACTCAGGGTCGTCTGCCTTTGATGATTCTTGGTGCGCACCAGCCAATTCCGATCACCTATTCCCTACCCGTTGTATCAGCGCAGGTGAAATCTGCAGTATTGTTCTCGGGATTGAATTGTCCCGGTACCACCAGCGTGATCGAAAGCATCCCAACCCGCAACCACACCGAACGCATGTTGCCTCTGTTTGGGGCGGAAATCTCCGTGCAACAGGATCAAGCAGGCGCGAGCCTCATCGCTCTGCGTGGACACCAAGAACTGCATGCCGCACAGTTGAACGTCCCGGCCGATATAAGTTCTGCAGCTTTTGCTCTGGTAGCAGCGGCGGTTGTTCCCGGCTCTGAGATCACTCTGCATCACGTCATGAACAACCAGACGCGCAACGGCATCGTGCAGACCTTAATCGAAATGGGTGCCAACATCACGACTACTCCACGCGAGAACATGTGCGGTGAGAACACCGTAGATATCGTCATCGCACAAGCGCCTTTAACGGGAATTCGGGTTCCGGCTGAACGCGTACCTTCAATGGTCGATGAGTTCCCGATTCTTGCGGTGGCTGCCGCCTGTGCTGCGGGGGTAACTCGTTTTGAAAACATCTCAGAATTGTGCGTAAAGGAATCAGATCGTCTATCCGAGACCGCCAATATGCTGCTCACGGCGGGTGTAGAGGTTGCCACCGGAGACGACTGGATGGAGATCACTGGGCGGGCAGAAATTCCCGGCGGCGGCGTCATTTCCACTGGCGGTGATCACCGAATTGCCATGAGCACCCTGATCCTCGGCTGTATCTGTGCCAAAGGCATGAGCATCACCGATCGCAGCGCAATTCTCACGAGCTATCCCAATTTTATTCCTCAGATGCAAGACCTAGGCTGTATCTTAAAGTCCAGTTAACATGACCGAGCCGATTATCCTCGCCATTGACGGCCCGGCAGCAAGTGGAAAAGGCACGTTATGTCGACGGTTAGCCGCACAGTTTGATTTTGCTCTGCTAGATACTGGGCTATTGTATCGTGCCGTAGCACAGCATTGCGCGCTAACCGGAATTGATCTTGACGACGAGATCACGGTTGGAAATTACGTCCGTGAACTTACCAGCATCAACACCGAGCAAACCCATTTGCGTTCTGAAACCGTCGGCATGAAAGCATCCACCGTCAGTAAATATCCGGCAGTGCGCAAAGTATTGCTCGATTATCAACGGCAGTTTGGCAGCGAGCCACCTTCGGGGGGGGGTGCAATCCTTGATGGGCGCGATATCGGTACGGTGATTTTTCCCGATACGCCGTATAAAATCTTCCTCACGGCCTCGGCTCAAACCCGCGCGCAACGGCGTTTCCTTGAGATGCAGCAGGCCGGAAACACCCCGCACTATAGTGCAATTCTTGACGATGTGAGACGTCGTGATACTCAGGATCGGAACCGCGCCATCGCCCCTCTGATACCAGCAGAGGATGCCGTCGTAATTAATAGCAGTGACCTTGATGTCGATCAAGTCTTTGCAAAAGCCATAGAATTCCTTTACGCGCGCGGTCTAAACCGTTAAACACATATCTAGGTGTATTCGGCGCATTTTTGGTTTGAATTTGGTACGCGTTTTGGAATGATGAGCGGAGACGACTGCATGGACAAATCGGTCACCTTTGAACTCAACGGGCTGGCAACTACCGCCAAGCCTGGCGAGACAATCTGGCAGATTGCACAACGCTTAGGCGAGACAATACCGCATCTGTGTCATAAAGACGCTATGGCCTATGCACCCGATGGCAATTGCCGAACTTGCATGGTCGAAGTGGAAGGCGAGCAGGTTCTTGCGGCCTCATGTATCCGCACTCCAACATCAGGCATGAAGGTACATACGCGTAGCGAACGCGCGGAAACTTCGCGCAGGCTGGTGTTCGAGCTTTTGGTCGCCGATCAGCCTGACACTGCCCACGATGCAGGTTCGCACTTTTGGAACATGGCAAAGAAGGTCGGGCAGACCAGCAGTCGTCTGCCGCGCTCACCGCGTCCAGAGTGCGACCTTTCGCACCAAGCGATGTCGGTAAACCTTGACGCCTGTATTCATTGCAATCTGTGCGTGCGCGCCTGCCGCGATGTGCAGGTCAACGATGTCATCGGCATGTCCGGGCGTGGTGGACATGCCAAGATTGTCTTCGATATGGACGATCCGATGGGGGACTCGACCTGTGTTGCTTGCGGGGAATGCGTTCAAGCTTGCCCAACCGGGGCATTGATGCCCGCCTTGTTGATGGACGAGACCCAGCAAAAGTTCCCAGAGCCTGCCACCAAAATTGTTGACAGCCTCTGCCCATTCTGCGGTGTTGGCTGCCAAACCCGCTTCCACGTGAAGGACAATCGCATTGTTTGGGTAGAGGGGCGAGACGGCCCCGCAAACCAAGGCAAGCTGTGCATTAAAGGCCGCTTTGGCATGGACTATGCCAGCCACGATAACCGCCTTACCACACCGTTGATCCGCCGCAATGATGCTCCAGCAAAGACTTGGGATATGCAGGTCAATCCCGCCAACCCGTGGACACATTTCCGCGAAGCAAGTTGGGAGGAAGCCATGGCGGAAGCCGCTGAGGGCTTCACACGCCTGCGTACCGATCACGGGCCGGATTGCTTGACGGGTTTTGGCTCTGCCAAAGGCTCAAACGAAGAAGCCTACATGTTCCAGAAATTGGTGCGCACAGGTTTTGGCACCAATAATGTCGATCACTGCACCCGACTGTGTCATGCCTCCTCGATTGCGGCCTTGATGGAAGGTATTAACTCGGGCGCAGTCTCTGCTCCATTCAATGCGGCAGAGGATTCCGATTGTATTATCGTGATCGGTGCACGTCCAACGGTAAATCATCCGGTTGCAGCCACCTTTCTGAAGCAAGCCGCCAAGGCTGGCACGACCTTGATCATCATCGATCCGCGCGGTCAAGAAATGGACCGTCATGCTGATTATTCCCTGCACTTCAAGCCTGGAAGTGATGTCTCGTTACTGAATGCCCTAATCTATACCATCATCGAGGAAAACTTGATCGATCTGGACTATATCGCCGCCCACGTCGATAATTATGACGCTATTGCCGCAAACATTATCGACTTTAGCCCCGAAAAGATGCAAGATATTTGCGGAATTGCGGCAGAAACTCTACGTGCTACGGCACGGACTTACGCCAAAGCTGAGCGCAGTATCATCTTCTGGGGCATGGGCATTTCGCAGCATGTGCACGGCACTGATAATGCTCGCTGTCTGATCACGCTGGCAACCATCACCGGACAGATCGGGCGACCCGGCACGGGCTTACATCCCTTGCGCGGACAAAATAATGTCCAAGGTGCTTCGGATGCTGGCCTGATTCCGATGGTGTTGCCGGATTATCAATCGGTAGCAAACCCGGAGATTCGCCTAAAGTTTGAACAGGCTTGGGGCAGCCCGATTGATCCGAACCCTGGCCTCACCATGGTCGAGATCATTGATGCTGCCTGTGCCGGAGATATCAAGGGCATGTATGTCATGGGCGAGAATCCAGCCATGTCTGATCCGAATACCCACCATACTCGGACAGGTCTTGCCAACCTCGAACATCTGGTGGTGCAGGAGATTTTCCTGACCGAAACTGCAATGTTCGCCGACGTGATCTTGCCGGCAAGCGCCTTCCCAGAAAAATCTGGCACTTTCACCAACACCAATCGACAGGTACAGTTGGCACGCCCGGCATTGACACTGCCCGGACAGGCTCGACAAGACTGGTTTATCATCCAAGAACTAGCACAACGCCTCGGTCTTGATTGGAAGTACGCCGACGTTTCCGAAGTGTACGAGGAAATGCGCTCAGTGATGCCCTCCATTGCCGGGATTAGCTGGAAGCGCCTAAATCTCGAAGATTCAGTGACCTATCCCTGTGCGGCTGAGGATGAACCGGGGCAATCAATTATTTTCACCGATGGCTTCCCGACCCTGAATGGTCGTGCGCAGTTGAAACCAGTTCAGATCGTGCCACCAGACGAGACCCCAGATGCGAATTATCCCATGGTGTTGACCACTGGACGCTTGTTGGAACACTGGCATACTGGTGCCATGACCCGACGTGCAGCGGTACTCGATGGGTGCGAACCTGAAGCCATGGCGCACCTCAACCCGCGCTGGCTGGACAAACAAGGCCTCAACCCCGGTGATGAGGTGGTGGTTTCGACCCGTCGTGGAGCCATTCGCTTACGTACGCGCGCTGATCAGGATGTCTCGGAGAACACGATTTTTATCCCGTTCTGTTATGCCGAAAGCCCAGCGAACATGCTGACTAACCCCGCCCTTGATCCCTTTGGCAAAATTCCAGAGTTCAAATTCTGTGCTGCCAAGGTCGAAACGCTAGAAACTTCATAATACTTTGTAGGATGTGTTGGAATGGATCTTGTTAAGAAATTCGCACACCCTGGTTTTAAGCGTGGACAGGGTCGCAAGACTAACCCCGGTCGGCAAGTTGATCCCGAAGCCTTACGGCAGGTGCAACATTTGCTTGGTGACGCGAGGCGAGCACCAGATGAGCTTCTCGAAAACCTGCATCGCATTAACGATCATTTTTACTACCTCGATAATCGACATCTGTGCGCCTTGGCGCATGAAATGCGCCTGTCGCAAACCGAAGTATACGAAGTCGCAAGTTTTTATGCCCATTTCACGATTTTGGGCGACAACGAAACCGCACCAAGCGGCCAGAGGGTACGGGTGTGCGATAGTCTCTCGTGCATGATGGCTGGAGCTGAGCAACTTGCCGAGCAACTCCGCGCCAACCAGGATCTTAGTGTCGAGTTGGTGCCGTGCGTTGGACGTTGCCACAGCGCGCCCATCGCCGAGGTCGGGCAGAAGCACATCTTAAACGCTGATGTCGAATCGGTGACAGAGGCTGTTCGCATCGGCGATACCTCCCCGGAATGTCCAGCGTTAGAAAGCCTTGATGCAGCGCAAGCACGCGGAGGCTATGAGTTTCTGCGACGTTGCCTTGCGGGTGAAATTGAGGCAGATCGACTGATCGATAAACTCGAAGCCAATGGTTTGCGCGGGATGGGCGGCGCAGGCTTCCCAACCGGGCGTAAGTGGCGGTTGGTGCGCGGGAATCACGGTGAAAAACTGATGGCAGTCAATGGCGATGAGGGTGAACCTGGCACTTTCAAAGACTACCACTTCTTGGCCATAGGCATGCACGATTTCCTCGAAGGCACTTTACTTGCAGCTTGGGTGGTCGAGGCGAGTACGGCGTATATCTATCTTCGCGACGAATATCCGGACATTCGACAAAACCTGGATAAAGCGGTTGCCAAACTGAATGCTTCAGCACTAACACACAATACCAAACTGATCGTGCGTCGCGGTGCTGGAGCCTACATTTGCGGCGAAGAATCCGCCATGATCGAAAGTATTGAAGGCAAACGCCCTCTGCCCCGCCATCGTCCCCCCTACGTCGCTGAGATTGGCCTGTTTGGAAAACCTACCTTGGTGAACAATGTCGAGACGCTGTACTGGGCGCGCAAGATTCTGTGCGATGAGGACGATGGCTTTGCCGAACAAGGCCGTCACGGCGGCAAGGGCTGGCGCAGCTATTCAGTATCGGGTCGCGTGAAAAACCCCGGCGTGAAATGCGCACCAGCAGGCATCACCACCCAGGAATTGATCGACGAATATTGCGGCGGAATGCTGGATGGTCATACCTTTAAGGGCTACCTTCCCGGTGGTGCGAGTGGCGGTATTTTATCAGCATCGTTGGGGAATGTTCCGCTTGATTTCGGCACGTTGCAAAAACACGGCTGTTTTATCGGCTCGGCTGCAGTGATCGTGCTTTCGGATCACGACAATGTCGCCGATGCCGCGCTAAATTTGATGAAGTTCTTCGCCCACGAATCTTGCGGACAATGCACTCCATGCCGGGTTGGCACCGAAAAAGCGAGCTTGATGATGGCTGAAGATCATTGGGATCAAAATACTCTAAACGATCTCTGTACGGTCATGACTGATGCATCAATTTGCGGCCTTGGACAGGCGGCCGGCAATCCTCTTATCTCCGCTATGCGCTATTTCCCGGAAGATGTTCCAAGCAAATTAAAGTATTGTAGCACCGAAAAAAATTAAAGAGGTGGCTGACACCCAAGATTGAGATTTGAGAGTAGACTTGAGGTCTTTAAGTAGCTTTTTGGTGAACCAGTATTAAATCGCTACTCGCACTCTTTCAGGAACATGCTGAAATGTTTTTTGGAATACCATTGAATT
>JABSOH010000009.1 GCA_013216065.1 Alphaproteobacteria bacterium | reverse complement strand
TTGGCAACAACGATTTAAAGTCCGTTTCGGCTTCACCCCGCCGTGCTGGCACAATGGCATCACACCAAAATCGCGCCGTATCCTGTGGCAACAGGCCGCCACTGGCGCACTCTCGGTGGTGGTCGGCGCGCGCTCGGCCTTGCATCTACCCTTTGCCACGCTCGGACTGATCGTCCTCGACGAAGAACACGATTTTTCCTACAAGCAAGACGATGGCATCCCCTACCATGCCCGCGACATGGCGGTGGTGCGCGCCCAGCACCATCGCATTCCGTTGGTGCTGGTTTCAGCAACGCCTTCCCTCGAGTCGCTCGAAAACGCACGGCGTAGCAAGTACCGCCACGTTCTACTACCCATCCGCTATCAAGCCGTCGCTCTACCCGACATCAGCCTGATCGACACCCGCCAGCACCGGCCGGCCGCACAAGACTGGCTCAGCCCGCCATTAATCGCAGCATTGCACCAAACCCTAACCGCACAGCAACAGGCCGTGCTGTTCTTGAACCGCCGTGGCTTTGCACCTCTGCTGCTGTGCCGCAACTGCGGCTACCGCTTTCACTGCCCCGAATGCGATGTGAATCTGACCGAACATCGCTATCCACAACGGCACCTGAACTGTCATCACTGCGGCTTCACGGTACTTGTCCCCAAACAATGCCCGAATTGCCAACATCCCGATCATCTGTCCTCGGCTGGGCCCGGTGTTGAGCGAATCATTGACAATCTCCAACAGCACCTGCCCAATGCGCGCACCTTTGTTGCCACCGCCGACACCCTCGATACCCCCGCTGCCGTTAGTGCGTTTCTTGAGGCCATGCAGAATCGGGCAATCGATATCGTGGTTGGCACGCAAATCATCGCCAAAGGATTCGACTTTCCATACTTGACCCTCGCTGGCGTGATCGATGCCGATCAGGCACTATTTGGCAGCAACCCGCGTGCCAGCGAACAGACGTGGCAATTACTACACCAAATCGCCGGCCGTACCGGACGCCACCACTTACCCGGACGCGCATTGCTGCAAACCCAAAACCCCGACGATATCGTGTTCCAAAGCCTAAAAAAAATGGATCGCAACGCATTCTTTGCTCAGCAACGCCGGGTTCGCAAAGCCGCCAGCATGCCCCCCTTTGGGCGCCTGCTGGCCTTGATCATCCAAAGTCGCAACGCACGTCTTGCCGAGACCACAGCGCACACACTTGCCAAACACTCTCCCTCTGGTATGCATCGCCTGCTTGGCCCCCTACCCGCACCCATCTCACGGTTGCGTGGCTGGTATCGTCAACGCCTATTGCTGTTAGCTCCGCGCCAAATCGCACTGCAACCCATCGCACAGACCATGATCACACGAACCAAAATCCCTGCAAACGTTCGCCTTAAAGTTGATGTCGATCCCTATAACTTTGTGTAGAATTTTCTGCCACGTCCCTTGCCACAGCACAAACAAGCATGCTATGAGCGCGGTGCAACCCTGCCCTGTTCCGCGGTGTTTCCCGAGATGTCGGGGTGGTTGCGCCTAGGCTTACCTGCTTCAAGACATTCGTTCACCTAACCCGCATTCATTAATGTACAATACTTTTGAAGAAGTCGCGCGACGCTACGCCAAAGCCCTATTCGAGACTGCGCAAGATCAGGACGAAATGGATGCTGTCGCCGCTTCGATAACCGAGTTAGGCTCAATGTTTGCTGCCTCTAGCGATTTGTTGCGTCTGGTGCGCACGCCGGGGATCAAGCCTGCGAAGTTTACCGAGATTTTTCAGGAAATTCTGAAACAAATGCAAACTAGCGAAACCCTACGACGATTTGTTGGTCTGCTGTGCGAACGCAAGCGTGTGTTTCTGATACCGGCAACCATTCGCCACTTCGAATCGATGCTGAAGAAAATGCGCGGAGAAATTTCCGCTACCGTCACCACAGCACAACAGTTCGATACCAAACAACTCGATGCCTTGACAAAAGCTCTGCAACCCTTCGCAGGTTCTGGCAAGATATCCGTGCAACATCAGGTAGACTCGTCGTTGATCGGCGGGTTGAAAATTCTTCTTGGCTCAAAACTGATCGACCTTTCGGTACGACACCGTCTTGAAGCGATTCATCGTACTCTCAGCGAGGTTTAATTATGGAACTGCGTGCATCAGATATCTCTGCGATTCTGAGAGATAAAATCAGCAATTTCGATCAGGAAGCCGATGTTCAAGAAGTTGGACAGGTGATTTCGGTCGGTGACGGGGTCGCGCGGGTTTACGGTCTCGATCAAGTTCAGGCCGGAGAGATGGTCAAGTTCGAGTCTGGCGTGCAAGGCATGGCGCTGAACCTCGAGAACGACAATGTCGGGGTGGTAATTTTCGGTGAGGATAGTCAAATTATCGAAGGCTCGCTGGTGCATCGCACCAAAGACATCGTGAGCGTCGGGGTTGGCAAGGAACTGCTGGGTCGCGTGCTTGACGGCCTAGGACAGCCGATCGACGGTAAGGGCGAAACCGGCACCAAAGAAACCCGCCTTGCCGAGGTGAAGGCACCAGGCATTATCCCAAGAAAATCGGTTCACGAGCCGGTTCAGACTGGACTGAAGGCACTGGACTCGCTAGTGCCTATTGGACGTGGACAGCGCGAGTTAATTATTGGGGATCGCCAGACCGGGAAAACCATGATCGCGCTTGATGCCATCATCAACCAAAAAGAAATTAATGCTGGCAGCGACGAATCGAAGAAGCTGTACTGTATCTATGTCGCTATCGGACAAAAACGCTCGACGGTGGCACGGGTGGTGCGGACACTTGAAGAGCACGGCGCGATGGATTACACCATCGTCGTCGCTGCAACCGCATCCGACCCTGCCCCACTGCAATTCCTCGCGCCGTACGTCGGTTGCGCTATCGGAGAATACTTCCGCGATAATGGTATGCACGCCCTGATCGTCTACGACGATCTCTCGAAACAGGCTGTCGCGTACCGTCAAATGTCCCTACTGCTGCGCCGCCCACCCGGACGCGAAGCCTTCCCCGGCGACGTGTTCTATCTGCACTCTCGCCTTCTGGAACGCGCCGCAAAAATGAACGAAGAAAACGGCTCTGGCTCGCTGACGGCTCTCCCCGTGATCGAAACCCAAGGCAACGACGTTTCGGCCTTTATTCCGACCAACGTGATCTCGATCACCGACGGCCAGATTTTCCTCGAAACAGAATTGTTCTACAGGGGCATACGCCCGGCAATTAACGTCGGCCTATCGGTGAGCCGGGTTGGATCATCGGCACAGACCAAGGCAATAAAGAAAGTTGCTGGTTCGGTGAAGCTTGAACTGGCACAGTACCGCGAAATGGAAGCCTTCGCACAGTTTGCCTCTGACCTTGATCCCACGACACAAAAGTTGCTCGCGCGTGGTCGACGTTTGACCGAATTGATGAAACAGCCTCAGCATCAGCCGTTGAGCGTCGCCGAGCAAGTCTCCGTGATCTACGCTGGCGTAAAAGGCTACCTTGATGATGTCCCGGTGAACAAGGTGGTACACTTCGAGCGTGGTCTGCTTAAGCATATGCGAGAAGTGCATGGCAGCCTGCTGTCGAAAATCAACGAGACCGGGCAATTGCCGGATGATGACGAAAAAGCCCTTGCTGATGCCATTGTCAATTTTGGTAAATCCTTCCGGGCGGCTTAGGCTATGGCTTCGGTAAAACAACTCCGCAATCGAATTGCCAGCATCAAAGGCACACAGCGCATTACCTCAGCGATGAAAATGGTCGCTGCGGCAAAGCTGCGCCGTGCGCAACAACGCACCAGAACCAACCGCCCGTATTCCGAAAGTATGTACGATATTGTTACAGCCTTGGCGCATTCTACCAGCGCCGCCAACGGGCCTGAGCTTCTCGTCGGGCGTGATCTGGACCGTACGCGCCTAATCCTGCTGATCAGTTCAGATCGCGGCCTTTGTGGCAGCTTCAATTCGTCGCTTGGGAAAAAAGTCCAAGAATTGGTTGGCAACCTTGCCAGCGAAGGCAAGGTTGCCAAAATCATGACCGTGGGGCGCAAAGCCTCTGGCATCATGCGCTCACTGTATGGTGATCGGGTGATCGCGACCTACGATAATCTGTCTCGCCCGGCTCCGTCACTCGAAGGCGCGCAGACAGTTCGTGACGATATCACGATGCGCTTCATGGATGGCGAGTTTGATAGCGTGACTCTGGTCTACAGCGCGTTCGAATCCGCCCTGACCCAAATCCCAACGCCGAAATCTCTGGTACCGCTTAGCATACCCAAAGCAACCGATGGCAAATCATTGAATTACGACTTCGAGCCTGAACCTGAGGCCGTACTCGAATACCTGTTGCCGCTGAACCTCAGCACACAGATTTACCTCGGGATGCTGGAGTCTTTTGCCTCGGAACAGGGCGCGCGCATGACCGCGATGGACAATGCCACCCGCAACGCCAAAGACCTGATCGAAAGCCTGAGCATTACGTACAATCGTACTCGCCAAGCCCAGATCACAAAAGAACTGATAGAAATTATTTCGGGTGCTGAGGCCGTCTAAGCCCGCCCTCAAAGACGAAACAGGAGTCCAAAACGATGAATAATAAAGTCAACAAAGGGATCGTCACCCAAATTCTTGGTGCTGTAGTCGACGTACGCTTTGAGCAGCAATTGCCGAATATCCTGAACGCTTTACGCACTGAAGTGAACGGAAAATTGCTGGTACTCGAGGTTGCACAACACTTGGGCGAACACGAAATGCGCTGTATTGCGATGGATGCCACCGAAGGTATGGTGCGTGGTCAAGAAGTCACAGACACTGGCGAGCCAATCAAAGTTCCAGTGGGTCCTGAGACTCTGGGTCGCATTGTGAACGTCATCGGCGAGAGCATTGATGATCTCGGCCCGATCAAAGCCAAGACCAGCTATCCGATTCACCGCCCCGCCCCAAGCTATATCGAGCAGGCGACCGAAACCGAACAACTCGTGACCGGAATCAAAGTTATCGATCTGCTGACTCCCTACCCCAAAGGCGGTAAGATTGGCCTGTTTGGCGGTGCTGGCGTGGGCAAGACCGTGCTGATTATGGAACTGATCAACAACGTCGCCAAGGGTCATGGTGGCTATTCGGTTTTTGCCGGTGTTGGTGAGCGTACGCGTGAAGGAAACGATCTGTATCACGAGATGATCGAATCTGGAGTAATTGTTCCAGGCGGCGAATCTAAAGCCGCACTAGTGTACGGACAGATGAATGAACCTCCCGGAGCACGTGCGCGGGTTGCCCTCACCGGATTGACGCAGGCTGAATACTTCCGCGACGAAGAAGGCCAAGACGTACTGTTCTTTATCGATAACATCTTCCGCTTCACCCAAGCTGGATCTGAGGTTTCAGCTCTACTCGGACGGATTCCAGCTGCGGTGGGCTATCAGCCGACCCTTGCTACCGACATGGGTTCGATGCAGGAGCGGATTACTTCGACCAAAAAAGGCTCAATTACTTCGGTGCAAGCAGTCTACGTGCCTGCCGATGATCTGACCGATCCGGCGCCTGCAACCACCTTCTCGCACCTTGATGCGACCACGGTTCTCTCGCGGCAAATCGCTGAGCTTGGGCTTTATCCGGCGGTGGATCCACTTGACTCGACCAGTCGTATTCTTGAACCGAGCGTTGTCGGCGAGGATCACTACCGCATCGCACGCCAAGTACAAGAAATCCTGCAAAACTACAAAAACTTGCAAGAAATCATCGCAATTCTTGGCATGGATGAACTTTCCGATGAAGACAAGCTGACTGTAGCGCGAGCACGAAAAATTCAACGCTTCCTATCACAGCCCTTCCACGTTGCCGAGGTCTTTACCGGTTCGCCTGGGAAATTCGTGAGCCTTGGAGACACGATTGACAGCTTTACCGCTATTGTGAACGGCGAATATGATCATCTGCCTGAAGCAGCCTTCTATATGGTTGGCTCATTATCAGAGGCCGAAGCTAAGGCCGCCGACATGGCCAAAGCAGCATAACTTTACAAATGGGTGACTGGTGATGGCTGAAGTACTTCCCTTCCGTATTCTTTGCCCCGACGGCGTTGTCGCCGAAGGAGACGCAGGGCTAGTGGTGATCCCCGGTGTCGATGGGGACTTGGGTGTTTTGCTGCGCCACAGCGCGATGATTGTGCAGATTCGTCGTGGTACGGTTGCAGTGTTCAGCGATAGGCAAAAGGTTTCTGCGCGCTATTATATCGATGGCGGCACCGCGCATATCACACCAGATACGCTGATGATCCTGAGTGATATGGCTTGCGACCTTGAAAACCTTGATGAGGCTATCATTTCTCAGGGTCTTGCACATCAAGAGCGCGCTGAAGCGCAGTTGCACGCGCTGAAAAACCCGGTCTACGCCTAAATCTTGACAGTAGGATTTTAGCAAGAGCAGACCTGCTGCAATGGTTTTTCCCAATTCAGAGCAGTTTAGGGCAGGTATTTTCCCACGCACTGAGCTTTGCCCACTGAATTTTTGAAAAACTCTTTGGCATTTTTAATGCCCAATCGAAATTATATATACAATCCATTATAAGATACCTATCAATATAAGCAGACTCGGCGTTTTGGTGTAAGTATTCATGGTATAAACTATACTCTCTGGTTGGGGGCACATCTAAAAAGCATTTTTTTCATGCAGTCTTGTTTTTTGCATTTCGGCGATTGTTATCAACCAAGGTATTCACCAAGGCACGTTCATTGAGAGTGTTTCGAGTGATCTGGACAGCATCCTGGTTTTCAAGTTCCAGACCTCAAGCGTAAGCAGTTTGGGTGTTCAGCGAGACCAGTCGGCGCATATTATAGGCGATATTGGTCATGCCGATTTTGATCCGGGCACGCTCTATGCCAATGGTCCGAATAAACACTTGGACATCTCTTAAGAACTGATTTTTTTGTGTGTGGTTTGCGTATTGTGTTGCAGGCAAGTCTTAAGGAATGTTTCGTTGGCCCCGAGCGATAAGCACTATCTGCCCGGACTTCTGATCCCGTGTCATATTTGCTGATGATCTTCAGGAGCCATCATGGCGAGCAGTATCCGTGACAGCACAGGCACGAATGAAATCGTAACGACGGTCAATGGCGATTCCTCATCAAACGCTCCCGGAATACTCTGAAAGCCAACTCAAAAATATTCCCATAATAAAATCAATGCTTTACTTGTCAATGTGTCCCACGCTAAAAACCGCCGTGGGACACTTTATTATTTTGCAGGTTTCCGGATGTATTGTATCCGCAGCGCCTCGCAACCAAGGGGGCTGAGCGCGTTTTCCTGCCCTGAACGTAGAAAGGGCCCGCCTGCAAGGGGTTAGGCTCACAGGCGGCGATGGTGCGGTGACTGTCAAGGCGTAGCGGTTTTTTTCAGGATTTAACTATTTTCAAAGAACCATATGAACTTGAGAGAAGATCAGAATCATATGGTTGCGGCTTGTCCAGTAATCCACATATAAGACTATCAACATTGTCAAGCGGTATACTCAAGTCTTCTGCAATGCTATTTTTTGTGATTTTTTGCTGCCATAATTGATCCAGTACCTTCTGCCAAATCATAGAAGTCTCACGCGCAATTCCCTTTGGCTCACTGCTCCTATATCCCCGACAAGAAAGCTGCATACAAAGAAATTTGTATTGGTTCGATGTAAGTATATCCAATTGATGAAGTCGATATGTAAGAGCCATAGCGGAAACGCGCCAACGCGCTTTCGCCTTAATGATGTACTCCGAATTGATCTTTCCAGACTGCACCTGTGACCTCATATCTTCTTCAGGCATTAAAAAATTTGACGCAAAATCATTAGCCTCATTTTCAATTTCCCTGTCGCCCACAACATCAACATTCTTGTGCAACACGAGATGAGCGAGTTCATGTGCCGTATCGAACCTGCTACGTTCTGCTGACTTGAATTGATTCAGAAAGATAAAAGGCGTATTGCCATACCAAAATGAAAAAGCATCAACCGCACAAGTATCTTCTGACAAGGAAAAAACCCTAACTCCATTCTTTTCAAGTAATTTTAGCATGTTTGTTATAGGTTGCGCACCCAAACACCAAAGCTGCCGGAGGGTTGTTGCCATATCCGCGGGATCGTTAGTAAAACAATAATCAGGAAAATTCGTTTGAGGTAGGTGAAACCGGCTCTCGATCCATTCATTCAATAAAATACCTATCGAACTGGCAGCCTCAGCCATATTCCTTTCCTTTGCCAGAATAGGACGAAGGCTTCTGAAGTTAATGGCATTCTTAGGAAGAATTTCATGACTCTCACGGAAAAAAAACTCTCTCGGATAATCAAGAGCCTTGATAAGAAGATCAATGCTCTTTCCGGAAGCTTCATTATGTCCAGACACAATTCGGGATAGAGTGGCAGGTGTCAAGGAAGCCAACTGGGCTAATTGACGAGAACTCAACCCCCTTCGCTTGCGGACCAAGTCAAGCCTTTCCGGGTTAAAAAACATCACTCCCCTTTCAAAACAACTTCAGGAGAAGACATGCTGTCCTCTACTATCTCTGGAATGTCTGGAGTACCTGATCCAATTTTATCAACAAAAATACGTTTCCGATAACTGCTGACAGCACCATCATCGCGAAGGACTGGCTCTGACACTTCACATCTGCCTTTCTTGTCCATTGCGAGCCAAAATATGTTTGGTTTAGATCGATTACGATCGGCGGTAGAAAAAAACTGGAAAGCAGGAAGAACCCGGAAAAGATTCCCCATCCCCCGCACCGCATTCGCAAAACCTGAGCCTTTTTTTCCTGAAATTGGCACAGGGAGATTCTCCGTACATGCCGCATCAACATTCTGAAAGCACATTTTTATAGCCAATTCGGGATTGAATATAAACTCTATATTATTATCGCGATGTTTCTCCCAAGATCGATTAGCGCCAGTAAACACATCACGCAAAGCCCTTGTTCCAGCGTGATAAGCATAAGTGCCAGGTGCATTTGCTGCACTGTTGCTTGTGCATTGGCTGCGTTCTCTTAATGCCCTTTCTGCGACGGCTTGTATACCATCAACAGTTAAATCCATTGATACAAGAGCTTCGGACACTGTTTCGTCATTGTCAATAACATCGGTTTTCTGATCCAATTGATTCGGATCAGACTTTGGCACATTTTCTTGATTCATAAGATTTTCCTCTGTAAATCATGATAACTTTTTACTTCTTTTATTGCTAGAAAATTATCACGAAAAAATCAACCGATCAAGAGGTAGCCGTTCGACATATGCCATAAACACTTCGTGCTTGGAGGCTTTTTGCGCCATGGCCGCATTAAGACATTTTCAAAGTGAATTGAGAAATTGTCGGTTAAAAGCGAGTACAATCCCTAACGCCAGCATGCCAGCATTCTGTAGCCTGCCTTGAGAAAGCCTAGAGACAGCAAAAAAAGCGCAAGCAGCAAACTTGCCGCATCGATCAGAAAAACCCCAATCCCGCAGAAGGAAATCAGTAAAGGAGCGCATGCGCCAAATATCGTTGTCATGATGATTCGTCCGGAACAGGTGGGTCCGCATCTGTAATTTCAACTTCATTGCCATCAGTAGCCTCCTCGCTGTTGTTCTCATTTTGTTCGCACGTTTCCCTGAATTCAAGACTGGAAACGAAAATATGTATGCTATTGTGTTGACCCATCTGAGAAATTCCCTTAACCGAATCCCCGCACCGTTCGGTGTGCGCGGGCGGCATTATCTTTGGTGCCGGATGAGGGTTATTCTCAGACTTGTTTGCCCCTAGGGCTGGGACTCATGGCTATGATGGTTTTGGTGTTATAGCACCAGAACCTAGCCCCGCGCTCTTTGCTTACAGGGTGCGGTTATCGTTGTTTATGACGTTGGTTGTGTGTCCGGTATGGACGTTGGTTTGGCGGCTAAAAAGCTAGGCATGTCTGAGTCAAGGCTTAAGGAATTTGAGAGCGGTGATAGCTGCCCGTCTTCATCTCAAATGGAAAAAGTGTGCAAACAGTTTAAAAGGCCGTTGCTGACTTTTTATCTGGAGACCCCCCCTGCTGAATCGCACAGGATTAAAGATTTTCGCAGTCTTTCACGTTTGAACGACCCCTTGAGCGATGTGCGCGTGCGTGATTTGGCGCGGGATGTTATTAAGCGACAAAGTCTGCTGGCTTCTTTGTGTGAGGACGCAGAGTTGCCCTTGGTGTCTTTTGTTGGCTCATTGAGCGCGAACTGGCAATCTTCATCTACCAAAGAAATCGCCCAACAAGTAGCGCGCGAAATCCGGTTCGATCTGGACGCATACAGAAAACTGCGAACAGCAACAGAGGCTTTTGGGTATTTGAAGAACAAAATAGAACAGACAGGCGTTTTCGTTTTCTTTCTGTCTAACCTTGGAAGTTATCATACGGATATCCTCGTTTCGGCGTTCAGGGGCTTTGCGCTATCTGATCCGCGAGCACCGTGCATTGTGGTAAACAGCAAAGACTCGCATTTTGCGCGGGTTTTTACGCTACTTCATGAACTAGTGCATCTTTGGATTGGTGACACTGGGATTAGTGGGGCTATCTCGGGTGATTTGATAGCTGTGGAGCAATTTTGTAATCATGTTGCGAGTGAGGTTCTTTTGCCTGAATCTGCACTAGCGTACGAGATTGTGGCGTACGAGATTGATAAGATTGTTCAGGAGAAATATCCACTGAGTACTTTGGGTTTGTTATCGAATAAATTCAACATAAGCAAAAGAATGATCGTGCACAGACTTTGGCAAGCCGGGCATATTGATGAAAGTACGTGGCTGTATTTGTGCGAAAAGCTTGAAGAATACTGGGAAGACCCTAGGCTGAAACAAGGTGATCAAGATGTGATAATGTCCACTCGTTTGAAAATTAAAGAGACGGTTGGTGTTGGCGCAATGGATTTGCTGGCGTGGGGGTTGCGGAAAAATTTTATTTCCCCGGTCAAAGCAGGTACGGTTGTCGGGCAAAATCCTTATGCAGCATCAAGAGTATTACTGGATGATGCAGTGCATATGAATGATCCAGAGTATGTGTGGGACTAACCATGCCCCGCACTCCCACACCTACCCAAGCCGAAATGACGCGCGTTATGAAAGCGGCGGTCGATGCCGGGCTGCACGTAAGGGAGTGCCTCCTCACAAAAGACGGCCTGAGAATGATATTCGTTGACTCTGATAAGGCAACGGATCGAGACTGCATCAAGCCTAAAGAGTGGCCTCCACAGAGTGAAAGCGCATGAAAATAAAACTTTCAGGGCTTCTTAAGGAAAGGATGCCATCGGGCAACGTGCGCTATAGAGTGCGCGTAGAAGGAAAGCTTGGACTCGTGTCCCCCCTTTTACACCTAACCCCTAACGATAAGGCGTTCATGGAGCACTACAACGCCGCCAGAATGGGCGTTGAGATGCAGCCAGAAGTCAAGCCTGTAGACAGCGCAATCAAAGGCTCTGTCGCCTGGCTATCGCACAAGCATCTTGAGGATCTGGAAAGGCGTGTTACTGCTGGGCTAGCTTCACCTGAAACTCTAAAAAAGCGTAGATTGCTGCTGTCAGAATTGCGCCGCTCGTATGGAGAATACAGCCTAAACATTCCCGCTCGTACAATCCTATCGATCAGAGACGGAATAGCAGATAGGCCAGCTTGGGCGGATTCCATGATCGCAGCAATTCGCAGCATGTTCAAGTTTGGCATGGATCACGGATACTGCCAGCATAACCCGCATTGGGCATTGCAAAGATTAATCGGGGCAAGGGTGGGGCTGCACCCTGGACAGTAGATGACCTGAACCAATTCAGGGAACGCCATCCCAAGGGGACGAGAGCCTACTTGTGCCTGAGCCTGCTTATGTTCACAGCTTGCCGCATAGGCGACGCTGCTATACTCGGCAGGCGGCACGAGTTTACACGAGACGGAACGCGCGGCCTTGCGTGGCAACCGAAGAAGAGGGGATCGGCTTTTGTCGAGATTCCCATGTTGCCGCCTCTTGCTGAGGCTATCGCTTCCGTTCCAGTTATTGGCGAGACGTACCTTTTAACGGCTGAAGGGCAGGCTTTCGGTAGCGCAGATTCCCTAGGCCGCCGATTCCGAATTTGGTGTAAGGAGGCGGATCTAATCGGTCACTCTGCTCATGGTGTTCGCAAAGCTGTAGGACACCTGCTTGCAGAAGCCGGGTGCACTCAATACCAAATCATGACGATACACGGCCACACACAAGCAAAAACGTCTGAAGTGTACACAAAGGGCGTTGAACGCTGGAGACTGGCACAGGATGCAATGCGGACGATCAGAGGGCTTAAATGGTGACAAAACGCGAAGAAACGATGCAAGAAGTCTCGAGCAGGATGCTGAAAAGACAGATTGAAATAGCGTCTGAGGCTAGTCGAATGTTTTTTGCGGGTCAAGAGAGAATGCGCCGGAGTTGGGATAATCCACGCCCCGATTTTGGAATAAACACTTTGGCAATCACTGGGAAACAAGGAGCGGCCGATGAGAGCAAATGAAAATGGACGGGTCTTGAACCGAGGCTATGTGACGATCACCAATACGACAGGAACGCGATCTTCTGATTGGATATCCGACAAACCAGAATCATACTATGATGATTCTAAAATAACGCAGAGAGTAAGGAGGGCAAACGCAGTTGATCGTGTATTGGGGGTAGTGATTGCAGAGATGACAAGAATGGGGTTTACCCCACAAGAGATTGGGGAAGCGATAGGGAGGGTACGATGAAGAAACTACCAGATGAGCCTAGTCGTGTGGTAAGCTTGTTTTCCGGTTGTGGTGGCCTTGACCTCGGTTTTATGGGTGGATTTCAATTTGCTGGGAAAATCTATGATCGAATGCCGTTTGAGATCGTTTGGGCGAACGATCTAAGCCCAAAGGCATGTGAAACCTATCGCCACAATTTAAAGCACGAGATCCATTGTGGGGATATATGGACCTCGCTAGAGTTATTACCAAAACAGGCTGACGTGGTGATCGGCGGTTTTCCGTGTCAGGATGTTTCGGTAAATGGATTTGGTAAAGCTGAGAACGGTAAGCGTACGATTCTTTATCGTGCAATGGTGAAAGTCATCCGACGAACGAAACCGCGAATTTTCGTTGCAGAAAATGTAAAGGGTTTGTTATTGGATAGAAGCAAGGCGTTTCACGATCAGATGATCGGGGATTTTGAGGCGGCTGGGTATAAAGTGTCAGAACACCTTTATCTTGCTGCTGATTATGGAGTTCCGCAAATGCGTGAGCGAGTTTTCATTGTCGGTGTTCGTGGTCGTAGAGCGTTTGAACATCCGACTGGCACATCGCAGGAACCATGCCGACGCATAACCGCGCAAGACGCTTTGCGCGATCTTGAAAAAATACCGGAAAACCCCGAAATAAGTCACATATGGAGTAAGGCCGCGATCAGCCCAGAACAAGGCAATCGAAAATTGAAAGCGGGTTCGCCAGCCACCACAATTCGCGCAGAATGTCATGGGAACATCCAATTTCATTACAAATTGGATCGGCGTATATCCATGCGTGAAGCGGCCAGGTTGCAATCTTTTCCGGATGAGTTCAGTTTTCAATCCGGTTTGCGGGAGACAGAACGCCAAATCGGCAATGCCGTGCCTCCCGTTATGGCTTGGCACATTGCCAAAGCTGTACACGAATATCTAAAATGAACCAAGGTGATTTTGAAGATATACTTGACCAAGCGGTTGTTAAATTGTCGGTTGGCGCACAATTCGGCGACGATGGTTATTCTGGCTCGAAGGATTTTGAGACCACCGTTTTAAAGATTCTGAAACAATTTTTGTCCGATTGCGACGAACAAGCGGATCCATCGTTTCATGTACATGCTTTCCCTGATCTGACTGTGAATGGATATGGTGTAGAGGTAAAACACACAAAAAAAGATTCATGGCTAGCCGTGGGAAATAGCATATTTGAGGGAATGCGCGATCAGAGTGCAAAGCGCATTTATGTCATTTATGGTAAAATGGGTGGTTGGCCTGAGGTGCGATGGGCGCGATATGAGGACTGCATAACTCACGTGCGCATATCCCATGCGCCACGATTTGTCGTTGACATGGATGGCGGATCAAAGCTTTTTGATATTCTTGGGTTGCCTTACGATGAATTCAGCGCCTTATCTCCAGAGGAAAAAATAAAACGTGTCAGGGAGTATTCACGGAATCGACTGAAACCCGGCGAAAGATTATGGTGGCTGGAAGATCAGGACGAAGAAAGCGCAATTCCAGTAGAGATCAAAATATACATGGATTTGAGCCAATCGGAAAAACGTATTTTGAGAGCTGAAGCGTCTATTTTATGTCCTCAGATTTGTGGCGGCTCACGTCAGAAAACAAAATACTATGACGTATCAACGTATTTGCTTCGAGTTCACGGAGTCCTAGCACCACAAACGCGGGATTTGTTTTCTGCCGGCAGTGTGGGCGCGAGGCATGGGGAGCGTGGCGGCAACTACATTCAACGCGCTCTACAAGACATTGAGCCTGAAATGAGACAGGCGGCGGTGAGGCTTGACGATGATTTGTTTATCGAATACTGGGGTGCATCATGCCCCCCCAATGATCGGATAGCAGAATGGCTGAAGATGGCTGATGGTTATGCGAAGAATTGGAAACCTTCGGAACATCTCTTTAAACTTGGCTAATTATGCTGGCAGGCTCCGAAATAATGACGCGACCATGAGTGATTATTTGGAATATTAAATGCTAAAAGATCATAAATGAGCGTGGGACACCCTATAGCTAACCTATTGATTCATTTATGTCCGTTTCGGGTAGGCGTGGGACACATCGGCATTGATTTATAAGGGGAAATTGGAATTTGCGAATCCTACCCTGGTCTTCGATCGACATCGGGCTTTGCTGATCGGAACTGTAGCGGGCGTAGATGGCAACTCTGGTCATGCGCGAGTGCATACGCAAACCAACACAAATATGCAACATCAACCATAATCAAACCCTCTGTGCGAGAGATCGAACCATATCGAATTATTTCATACTGTCTTACATTAATGTCGGGGAAATTGGCCTTTCGTGCCGTAGATGGTTGGCAGGATATGGTTTTATACGGACAAGCCGTACTTAAAACCCCTGCCATGCTTCGCATAGGGACTTATTCGCTCCTTCAGTTCTCAACGCTGTTGTCTTATTCGCCTCTATGAGGCTCAACGATTTTTTGGGATTTTTTGCTATAGCCAGAGAATCGCCTGAAGGTGCACTCATTCAACTCAACCCGTTCAGACAGGGTGAATGGGCTGAATCAGCAGTTTCTTGCGGCAAGCTTTCTTTTTTTGATTTTCATGCCTCGGCGATTATAGAGTACCTTGTTCAATAACAACGTGCGGCAAAGTGGTCACGGGTCTGAACCAATAATGCTAACTCGGCCTCGGCCACAGATTTCAAATGCGTCTCGGGCAGCATGTCTTGGGAAAGAAGGAATGTCAAAGCCTAGGCATCCAGTCTTCTTTACTGATCGGTGAATTACCTAGTGGATTCACCACCGCGGTCCTACCGACACACGGGCGCACAGAATCAGGCAGAATTTCCCGTCGCTTCACGCGCCAGATCATCGTTCGCATCAAGGGTGGAACCGCTCAATATCAGCCACAGAAAACCGATAGGTTTTAAAGTGAACCGCCCCCCGCATCAAGAAGACAAAGAGTTCGTATGGAGGTCCCCGACACCGATATAAGACATTTGTTATTCTCCTCAATGGTGAGAGGCGGAAGGAGGTGTGAACGGCTAAACCAAACTCCCATACAAGGCTACCAAAAAACGGGCCTTAAATAAAGCTCAGGCCAAGGCTATTCTCCTTACATAGGTGCCCTAAACTCTCTTGCAGTCTGCAACCCATCCGCCTCCCCAAATTTTCTAACAAATTCTGGATGTCTAGTCGATCACAATCCATTCATATCTTCTCCCTACAGTCGCTCGATCACAGACCGAAGGAATTTTTGATGTTACAATAACATCCCGTTTTCTGAATTTCCATTATCACGACATAATGCCTACAATGCACGCAAGCAGCCAACACCCCCGAGTGAGGATGCACAACTCAAATCATCCATCAAGAAGGTACACAGTTTATTGAACAATCTGGTTGTAACATGCTCAGATGATCAAGATTCGCCTTGGTTTCATATCTTTGCTGGTGGGCGTCGCTATCGGACAATCAAAGCCCTGTTTAATTCGTGAGTACAATCTTGATTGAGGTATCCCTTACCGAAAATCTTGCACGAGCGGAACATGCCCCGCTTGATGCATTTGAGGCGTTTGGACACCCCCATTAACTCTATTCTTTTACCCTTTTTGAGAGAATTATTTTGATTTTCTATGATAGATGAGTACTGATTTGGTTAAATTTTATGATTTTTCCAGAACGGATTCATCCTGTTGCCGCTCTTCTTTCGAGGAACATGAATTGTACGATTTTATCACGCTTTCAATTTGATCTATGAAATTGTAAATCTCGCTCAAATCCTTCATTTCATGTTTTGTTTCCTTCTTAGAATCATCAAAGATACCAATGCTTTTGGTTGTAGGACTACTGAAGTAAAAACGACAAATTGGTTTTCGGTTATTATCGTCCATCAGGACATTGCAAAAGTTTTGATGATCACGGATATATATGCGTTTTACATCCGTAATGCGCGCACCAATTGCCTGAATAATCCTGTAGGCTTGCTCTTCTTCATCAGTAGTAACGATTTTCTTATCACGACTAGTGCTTTCTGCATCGGGTCTTGACAGAGTGAAGTTGTCCGGTCTAAATGATATCTCTAGCTTATCTTGAATTCGATCTCGTATGATTTCATCAAGCGCAGACTGAATTGCAGGACGCAATTGTTCAGACACTGCCTTTGTCAAAGAGCCATGATAAATGCTACGACCTACAAGTTTTACAAATTCATTTTCGGGGTTTTCTAGCTGATTTTTTATGTATTGTGCAGCTTTACGCACGTACTTTAAATTTGATGCAGCTTCAATGATCGAATCAATTTTAAAAATGCCCTTCTGATATCGAGACAACTCTTCAACTTGAGAGTCATCATTTGATTGGAAATCAAAGACAAAAAAAGGCTTTTTATCCATTTGGTTAAGAGAATCTATGTCTGAGAAAAACCACGCTTCCTTGCCATTTGTTAGGATTCCAAGACGAGATTCTGTGACTGATGAGAAATACCTATAAAGTTGACTGACTTGAGTATCGCTCAATTTCGAGTTAATCGGTTTTACCTCAACAAGAATTTCTATTTTACCATCAATTTTTATTGCAAAATCGACTTTCTCCCCCTTTTTGATACCGACATCAGCAATAAATTCTGGAACGACTTCGTCAAGATTAAACACATCAAATCCAAGACATCGAATGAATGGAAGAATAACCGATGTTTTTGTAGCCTCTTCGGTAAGAGCCTGACTTTCAGCTTGTTTTGATCGCTTGACTAAAGCCTTTACGCACTCTTTAAACTCCATTATCCTCTCCCTTAATAAGATATTTAAAAACTCCGGTACAGATACCAAACCGGTCTTTGTTTGCAAACTGATTCACATTCACAGACTCCACCGTACATGGCGTATAGGCATTGACCAGCCCCCATTTATGTACCAGCATAATTTAGAGTCTAGCATAATAGGACAGTTCCATTTACCATGATTTTTGTTTGATTTGTGATTCATTATCTTGAGAGGTATTGTTGAGCTTGAGACGTTTTTTTAGGGGAAGCCAATGAAGAATTTGAGCTTTTTTGCTGCATTTGGCGCGTTTATCTCCAGCGGGTGATCCTCTGGAGGTATGATCGTCCTGTGTTGACTTTGAGATATTCCGTGATGGAGTCGAGTTTGCAGTATTCCCGTGGCTCGTAAGAAGGTCATCCACCCCCGTGTTGATGTTCAAGGATGGACGTGCAACACAATGTGAGCGATGAGCGCATGGAGTTTCTCGTCCGGGATCGTCCGTCCTGGGTCAGTTGCGCTTTTTGGGTCCGGAGCCTGGCGAGGCGATGCGCTGGGTATTCCGGGAGCGTTTGACGAGGAAAAGCACACCGTGAAGCGCGGGAGTAAAGCCGAAGATATCTGGCCTGTTGCACCGGGAAAGGCTGCCTAGGAGAATGTTGATGCCCGCTGGACAGTGAAATTCCGTATCTTCTGGTTAAAGTAAAAAAGGGGCTGACACCTAAGATTGAGATTTGAGAGTAGACCTGAGGTCTTTAAGCTGTATTGCGATGAACACCTACCAATTCAGCTGCTGTTCTCGCTGTCGAACCCGAAACAAAATATTGCGTGACTGTCCAAGTCTATTTTTTTTCGTTTGTCGGTATCCGTCTGATTGATTTTGACGCCTTGGTTGTTTAGCTTCATCCGATTTGGAGAATGAACACAGACGCTTATCGGGCAGAGAGCGTCAGCCGGTGGAGGTGTCATCTGGAGTTTGCAGAGCAGTCGTTGCTTTGCCCAATCTACTATCACCTATACATCTCAGGTTTTTATCGGACTGTTGTCTGGCGTTTCATCGCCGACCGGCTGCCGTCATGTAAGTTCTATGACGGCGCTATTGGCAGGTCATTTTCGCCTTCTCCTGAGTGCAAGGCAGATTTATCAGAGGCTGTGATAATACAGAGCACCCCGCTCAACGCCCGCAGAAGTGATCACAATGTAAAGCAAAATACTCAGGCAAAAAACGCCATCCCCATCAAATGATCACTGACAATAACAGGCGCATTCTTGCGGTTGGGCTGGCTCACGGTGGACGGAGATGCAACAAGAGAATTTGCGGCGATATACCCGCGTTAACAGCACGACGTCGATTTTGGATGATCCTGATTATCTGGGAACATCCATAGAAACGCCTCTAAAGGCTTCAAAAAACACCTTGAGCAAACAGGAAAAGAACTACAATGCTCCACACTGTGCATCGAGCGAGATTGAGGATATATGATCGCCAAAAACGTTGCTGCTCTCGCGGACTTGAACTCGAAACTAGCATAGTCAAAAGGATTAGCCAAACTGCATCTTCACTATACAAGACTATTGTAAATTGAGGCTATTGTTCATTTTTCTTCATGCAAAAAATAGGATGGCAAAGGCAAACTAAAAATTTTAGTTTATCAAAAGATAAAAATACTTTTTCGACAGCGCCATTATACGAAAAATCCAACAGGCCAAATTTCCAAGGTCTTTACAAAGTTTTGTCGGCCCTACTTTTCAAGCGCATAGCCCATCGAACGCACCGTACGAATCACGTCTTTACCCCACAGGTTCAGTGCTTTGCGCAAACGCCGAATGTGGACATCAACCGTGCGCTCCTCAACGTAGATATCTCGCCCCCAAACGCAATTTAACAATTGCTCGCGCGAGAACACCCGGCCAGGGTTGCGCATGAAGTGCTCAAGCAGACGAAATTCTGTCGGTCCAAGGTGCACATCACTGTCACCGCGACGCACCCGACGTTCCTCAGTGTTCAACTCGATGTCGCCACTACGCAAAATATCCGACTCGATATCGCGTCTACTGCGGCGCAGCAACGCACGCACTCGCGCCATCAATTCATTCGGACTGAACGGCTTAGCGATGTAATCATCCGCACCATAATCCAGCCCCGTCACACGATCATTCTCGCTGCCTCGCGCCGTCAGCATAATCACTGGTACGTGCTTGGTGCTGGCGTTGCGACGAATGTAACGCAGCACTTCGATACCACTCGTGGCTGGCAGCATCCAATCAAGCAGAATCATATCTGGCACTTCCTCAGCGACCATTTCCAACGCTTGATCACCGTCCTCGGCAAAAGACACGCTATAACCAGCCTCCTTGAGGTTCATCTTCAAGAGCTTGCGGATCGACCACTCATCCTCAATCACCAGTATCGACATGATCTTAACTTTATATGGAGTTCTGTCAGGACTTAGCCAGCGTATAGCACATTAACCGAAACGCCCGGTGATGTAATTTTCGGTGCGCGGATCGTTGGGGCTGGTAAAAATCTTGCTGGTGCCATCGACCTCGATCAACTCACCGAGGTGAAAGAACGCCGAACGTTGCGATATCCGCGCCGCCTGCTGCATCGAGTGGGTGACAATCACGATGGTGTAATCAGCGGCCAGAGCCTCAATCAGCCCTTCTATTTTTGCCGTCGCAATCGGGTCTAATGCCGAACACGGCTCGTCCATTAGTACCCCTTCAGGAGCAATAGCCACCGCGCGTGCAATACAAATTCGCTGTTGTTGCCCACTCGATAATCCTATCGCGCTATCGCCCAAGCGATTTTTGACTTCGTCGATCATGCCGACCCTTTCCAACGCCGAATGCACAATATCCTTCAATTCGGCTTCGGACTGCGTGATCTCGTGAATCCTCGGCCCAAAAGCGATATTATCAAAAATTGACTTCGGGAACGGGTTTGGCTTTTGAAACACCATTCCAACCCGTGCCCGCATCAACACTGGGTCAACATTTTGGGCGTATATGTTCTGCTCGTCGAGTAAAATCTCGCCAGCGACGCGACAACCAGAAATTTCATCGTTCATACGGTTCAGGCAGCGCAAAAACGTCGATTTCCCACACCCGGATGCACCGATCAGCGCGATAATTTGATTCTCGGGGATGTCCAGAGATACTCCCCCAAGTGCTCGCTTATCACCATAATGCACCGAGACATCGCATACCGTCATTTTATTGGGATACTTTTCCATCGCTTACTCTACTTATGCCAATTTGCGTACTCGCCTCTTAATGATGCCGTTCAAAGTGGCGGCGCAGCAGTACGGCCGTCAAATTCATGACTATCAGAAACAATACCAAGAACAAAATTGCTAGCGAAGCCTTTTCGTAGAACGCGCGCTCAGCACTATTTGACCAGATGAAAATCTGCACTGGCATGACGGTAGCAGGATCGGTAACCGTGGTAGGAACATCAACGATAAAGGCGACCATGCCGATCATTAGCAGTGGCGCACTTTCGCCGAGGGCTTGTGCCACACCGATGATGGTTCCGGTGAGAACCCCCGGCATAGCCATCGGCAAGACGTGATCTAAGGCGGCTTGCATATTCGACGCACCGAGTCCCAGAGCAGCATCACGGATTGAGGATGGTACGGCACGGATTGCAGCGCGCGAGGCGATAATAATAGTCGGTAGGGTCATCAGCGACAGCACCATGCCTCCGACCAAGGGTGCCGAGCGCGGCATTTGAAAGAAATTCAAGAAAACTGCTAGCCCCAGCAGACCGAATACGATCGAGGGCACGGCGGCGAGGTTGTTGATGTTCACCTCAATGAAGTCAGTCACTCGGCCGGGCTTGGCAAAGTATTCGAGATAAATCGCTGACATCACGGCCAAGGGCAAAGTCAGCACTAGCATGACCAGAATCGCCATCGCCGAGCCCATTGCCGCACCTAAGATTCCAGCGCTTTCGGGTTCACGACTATCGGCCTGAGTGAAAAAGCTAGTGTTGAATCGCCGCTCTAGCAAACCGGATGCTGCCAACTCGTCGATCCAGGCAAGTTGCTGATCCGACAGGCGGCGTTGCGATTCGTCGACGGAGACATTCATGTTGCCTTTGACGTACTGATCGACCTCGTCCGAAGTCTTAAACCAGACGGTCAAAGGCTGATTGAGCAATTCCGGGTTGTGCAATATCCGAGTTTTGAAGTCAAAGCCAGCATTCGCCGAGACCAATTGATCCAATGCCCGCCGTTCGCGCATCCCGGAAGCATCCGGAAATTTCGCGCGCAAGCCCTTCTTGACCAACCCGTCCCAATTGGTGTCAAAGGCAACTTCTTCGGAAACCTTGCCCTCGGCATCGAGCAGTGCCGAATCTGGTACGGTGACTTCAAGCTCGACATAGGTTTGCAACAAGGCGCTGAGGCCGTTGTTAGCAATATTGCCAAGCAGAATCACAAGAAAAGCCAGCCCAAACAGAATCGAGGTCAAGCCAAAGAAGCGCAAGCATGTTTCTTTGCGATGCCTCCGCTTCAACGAGCGCGTAATCATGTCGGTGTATCGAGGGCTTATCTTGGTCTCCATTCCAGTCGCGACTATTCGTATTTCTCGGCAATACGCCTTGAGAGCGTCAGAGCCGCGACGTTCAACCCAAGGGTCATAACGAACAGCATAATACCGAGCGCAAAGGCCGATAAAGTTTTGGGACTGTCGAACACGGTGTCCCCAGTGAGCAACCCTACGATCTGCACAGTGACCGTAGTTACGGATTCAAGTGGGTTAAAAGTCAAATTTGCCGCCGTTCCGACTGCCATGACCACGATCATGGTTTCGCCAATCGCACGGCTAATCGCGAGTAAAAACGCCCCGACCAACCCTGGGAACGCGGCGGGCAACAACACTTTAATCACCATCTCAGAGCGGGTAGCACCCAGCCCCAATGCAGCATCGCGCAACGAGCGCGGTACGGCGCGGATGACATCGTCGGACAATGAAGAAATAAACGGGATAATCATGACCCCCATCACCGCGCCCGCAGCGAGTGCCGATTCCGAGGATACGTCAAGACCAAGGCTCAACCCGATGCTGCGGAAAAATGGTGCGGCGGTCAGGGCGGCAAAGAAGCCATAGACTACAGTGGGAATTCCAGCGAGAATCTCGAGGGTGGGTTTAAAGAAATTACGCAGTTTGGGATGAGCGAATTCTGACATGTAGATTGCGGAAAGCAAGCCAACCGGCACCGATACAGCCATGGCGATCAAAGTAATCAGCAGGGTTCCGCCAAGAACCGGGATCATGCCGAATGAGCCTGAAAACCCGACCTGATCGGCATGGACTGCAATGTTTGGTGACCAATGCAGCCCAGTAAGAAAATCCCATAATGGATAGACATCGAAAAAACGCAAGGCTTCAAGCAACAACGAGGCGACAATAGCCACAGTGATCAAAATTGCGATGGTCGCTGAACTGAGGAAAAGCCCGCCCAGAACCTTTTCTACTGATTCACGAGCACGAAATTGCGGCATTGCCTTAAGATATGCAAAACCGGCCAAGCTTAAAGACAGCAAAATCACCAGCCAGCCCCGGGCGCGTTGGATGGTGTTGCCAAACTCGGCATAATCTGTAGCAAGGCTCTGCAACACCCCATCTTCGGTGCTTAAGACGCCGAGTGCAACGTTTTCCATCTGCGCAAACAACAAATCACGGTTGGCCGTGTCAGCATCAGGGTAGGCCTCAGCGATCAGCCCGAGGAAATATTGCTCGAGCAATATCGAACTTAAAAAGGCACAGACGATGAGAAAGAAAAACGCCGGAATGAACGTCCAGATCACCGCGTTTTGGCCATAGTAGCGCAGCAAAGACCTTGGCCGCATGCTGAGTGTCCTAGCTGCGCGCCGCACCCGATTGCAGTTCAAGAAATACATCAGTCCCGAGAGCGCAATCAGCAGTACGGTGAGAGAAGAGAATGCCATGATTGTCTACCAGAAAAAGCCCCATCCACTTCTGGAGAGGTCTTGAAGAACAAGCCAGCTAGTTAATGGTGATTGCCGGGAACTTTCGCACTTTCGCCGATTGCCGCCCGAAGTCGCTCTCGGACAGTGGCACCAAACCAACGGGGAACAGATAGCCTTCAATTCCAAGCGCGCGGGCGCTGATAAATTCCTCAAAGAAGCGTTTGAGACCCGGGATCACCTCGAGATGTTCGCGCTTGACGTAAGCGTAGAGCGGGCGCGCACCAGGGTAGTTGTAGCTGGAGATATTGTCAAAGGTCAACTCGACGCCATCCATCACCGATGCCTGGACTTTGTCGCGGTTTTGATCGAAGAACGAGAAACCAAATACGCCCATCAAATCCCTATCGGCGACGAGTTTTGCCACAATCAGATTGTCGTTCTCTCCAACTTCAATAGCCGCGCCGTCTTCGCGAAGTTTTTGTGCACCGCTTTTGCCAACTGCATCGTAGGTGCCGAGTTTCTTATGGCCGTTTTCCATGAACAACACGCCCATGGCATCACGAGTTCCCGAGGTTGGCGGAGGTACCAAAACCCGGATTTTGGTGGCAGGCAGACCAAGTTTCGCCGTGCCAGAGTAATTGGCGACATAATCATCGACATCGGCCCAAGTCATGTTAGAGTTTGGCTCTATAGCACTGCCTTTTCTGGCAGGCAGTTCGGCGGCGAGTGCGGCAGCAAAGTGCGCAATTGACACACTTAGCTGAGCAGCGTTTTTGCTGTTGGCAAAGGCGAGTCCATCATTTCCTACGATGAATTCGGTGATAGTGACACCATTTTCGGTGCACATTTTGAATTCTTTAGCCTTCATACGGCGCGAAGCGTTTGTCACGTCAGGATGCTGCAAGCCGACTCCGGCGCAAAACAATTTCATTCCACCGCCAGAACCTGTCGATTCGATGACCGGAGTCTTGTAGCTGGTTTTTTTACCAAAGCGCTCGGCGACGGTGGCAGAGAACGGATAGACCG
>JABSOH010000088.1 GCA_013216065.1 Alphaproteobacteria bacterium | reverse complement strand
ATGTTCGCGAAACTCAAAGACTGGAGACGTATTGCAACCAGATATGACAGATGCGCTCATACCTTCTTCTCTGCAATCCAAATTGCAGCTATCGTCATAGGGTATATTTAATGAGTCTTGAGCCTAGAATGCTTTGGAAGAACGTCAAGACAAGAATGAGCGGGGCAAGGTATCTATGAACTCGACGAGCATTTTTGCACACCCTCTGGACATTTTAGTAGGATGCCATCGCGCAAGCTGTTGATGAGCAGAAACATTTGCCAAGCCGAAAGAGTCAGGGGCGACTGGATGTTTTCTATAAAATAGCAGTACACAGCACCGCAACCAAGCCATTTGATTAGTATCACCACCCTTCGGGTTATGCTCTCCTTCAACAGTAAACCACAAACGGAACTACGGGCGAATTATACTGCCCCCATTTTCAAAATAGCTTGAGTTAAGAGGGTCTTGTTGCTGTTTTGACAACAGGAGGAAGACCAATAAAACGACGCAAATGAACGAATGAGCAGAAGGTTTTGATCGTCCTTTCAGGCCTGAAAGGACGATCAGTTGGTGAAATTTGTACCGAGCATTGCATCAGTCAATCGCAATACGACCAATGGTGCGATCAGTTTCTATCGAATGCTAGCAAAGCCTTTGAGACGGATAAAATCAGTCAGCATCAGATCTGTCTTGAAGGGGAGAACTCAAAGGGCTGGTTGGCGAGCTTATCTTTGGAACTCAAAAAAAGCGGGCAGTGGTGATGAAGCGTGGAACATACACGGCGGTTACAGCGCGGAACGCGCCGACAGTGGCACGGATCCGCAAGATCAAATCCGATCACCCCTTTTGGCGCTGAATGCCGCAGTAAACCGTCTGTTTCCTGATGGTGTATGTGATCGCAATCTGTACCTGATGTTTGATAACGGTTACCAACCCACGGCTATTGCTTTCATGCAAGCCTGTGGCACCATGGAACATCAAGCAACAATTATAACAACCCCAAGGCTCATCTGTAAGCAACGTTCAGGCAAATAACCATACCAAACAATTGCCGCCATGCTGGCTTCCGTTGCAAATTCGCCGGTGGGGACCATAAGTGCCGCAAATTTTTAGCCTCAACTGCTCACATAACCAATCGTCTTGCTCCTACACGCAAAATATCCGTCAAAGGATCGGAAATTTCATTTCGACCAAATAATCCAACAATATTATTCTCCTCTATGGTGGTGTGTCCTTTGTAAAGTTGATCAATATTGCGCAATAACAAATCAACCTGATACGCCGCCGCCGTTCAAATGACTAAACACCAGATTCGGTTATGGCTAGGGCTTTAAGAAGCATTCTTCAAGGATTTGTCGATGTTGAAGTGGGTTTCAACCTCAATCAAATCGCGAATGGCATTGGTCATGGCAACAGATTTTGCCGTGCTAATCCCGATATCTTCAATGGCGCGAAGCGCGACGCTGTATTCCCCAGAACTCATGGCGGCGCGGGAGAAGTCCATCAGAGCCTGAATGCGCTCAGAGTAAAAAGTGTTGCCTGTGGTTTCTTCCTGAATAATCTCTTGCTCGGGAGATAAATCGCCGCCCATTCCAGTGGCAATGTTATAGGCATCAATGATTTGTGCGCTGATGATTTTGTTGCGCACAATGCGTAAGAAAATCTTATCGGTTTCGCGTGGTCGCCTACCTCGAATACTCCAAGCAAGATTCCACGCCGTGTCAAGGTATAATTGCGCTTCCTTGTATTCGTTGACCTCAAGCATCATCTGAGCAATGTTGCCGAAGCTGTTGGCGCGTGTGACGATATCTTTAATGTCCGCAGTATACTTGGTGGCAGATTCGACAATGTTCTTGTGGTATTCAACCCGTTTAGTGGAATCAATCGGATTGCCGCGCTGCGTTCTATCGTGCAAATCCTGCCGTTGTGCATTGGCACACATGGCCATCAACACGGCTCTCGGCTCGCTATCAGTAGAAATACTTTCTCCACCGACCAGTCGCGTTTTCATCAAGGTATAGATTTGCTCAAACATCTCTTGCACTGGCGGCATGGCAAGTTTGCCAACATAGTAGCGATCTGGGTTGAGCGAGCGAATATAGGCGAGATTGGCAAGGATCTGGATACGCAAATCGTGCGGCTGGACGTATTTTGCGATGCTCACTGCCGAGGCAAGATCGTTGTTAAAGATCATCTCTTGCGCTACGCCATACATGGCTTCAGACCTATATTCCAGCGAGCGCATCTCACCGATGTTTTGGAAGGCTGAACCATACATTCTCGCGAGTGACTGCCCACGAACGACTTCGAGCAATACCCGGTCGCGTAAATCGCTATCCTTGATCAATATCGCGATATCTTGAGCGTAGTTAAACAAGGCCGTGGCGGCATTGCGATTCTCGACCTCGTTGTGCGCATTGCCTGCGCTGATATAGGCCATGCTGAGTTGCAGCGGATCGTGGATACCGCTGGTCAAATCCATGCCGCTCCTGATCCGATCCATGCGAATATAAGCTTTGATGAGTTCGTTGCGCAAGACGTTCTGATCACGTAGGTTTTGTGCCGAGTCATCGCCGCCATTGGTGCTGAATTCGGCATTGGCAATGATAAGATCTCCCGCCCTGTTGGGTTGGCTCGGTGCATACAGGAATTGTTGTACAATGATATTCAACACTTCGTGCGCCTCCGAGTTCATCCCGTATTTGAACAGTTGCGTGTTGAGATTCAGCAAGATGTTTAGGTCTCTGGCTTGTAATTTGCGCGCGTTGTTCGTACCAGAATCTTGCGTGATTGTTGTGAATGCACGAAACGATTCTTGGACGTACAAACGGGACGGATCGTTGACCGCATGTTTGTCCTCTTGGAGGTTGAGCGAAAACACTGTTTTTTCGGTTTGACCCGGTAGAATGAACACTTCTTCAGGTTCGCAGCGTTTAATGTTGGAGAGGAGGTCTTCTTTGCGGGTTGTAATCAGGGCATTTGTGGCTTCGCCAAGTGTCATGCGCTCGGTAATTTGCAGGTAGCCTATGATCCGATTGATCGGATTTTCGAAGGTTTTATTGATAATTGCGAGGCTTTGGTCATGGTTGCCAGCAAGAGCGTAGCGCGAAGAAATATCGAAGTAGTACTGCCGCGCAGAGGTGACACTTTCTTCAACATTGTTGTTCAGAATGTAGAGAGCTTCAATGAGCAGTTGGTCGCGTTTTTCGTCATCACCCTGTATTCCGTGAAAGTCGGAAATGTCGATCAGCGTTCGGGCTTTCCATTGCGGTAAAATGATCTTCTTGGCTTCGTTTACAGCGGCGGCTTCCATGCCGTAGATCAGGTAGGCGCGGGTGAGAGCATTTAAGACTTGGTCCGAAGCGGAAGCGTCGTTGATTGACAAAGCGATAAACCGAATCCGTGCAAAAATCCGACGCATTTCTGGTGGGAGACGACCGTATATATCTTCGTTGTTCATCAAGTGTTGATAGTACTCACTCTGGAGATAGGCTGCGGCGGCGTTTTTGTTCAGGAGGTTTTTGGCCTGACTGGACTCAGAGCCTGAAAGGCTGCCCTGCGCAAAGGTATTACTTGCTAGGGCGAGTCCAAATAATATCGCAGTACTGTTGGCGAGTAGAACTTTCGCGCTGCGTTTCAGTAGACGCACTGGGCGGTCGTCATGCGTGGGTTGCATAGAGTGATAGACCATCAAGAGTTCATATATCATCAACGTAGGTCAAAACGCATAAAGACACTATTCAATTCTTGATGCTGAAGCTACAGCACCAAGAACGTTGTTTCGGCAATGTTTTGGCAGAATTAAGACAGATAAAGTACAGCACGGTATAGTTGCGTAATGACAGCACGGTATAGTTGCGTAATGAATGTATAGTTAAGCAAAAATCCTACCAAAAAGCACATCAAGATGGCGCGTATAACGCGTGAGATCAAAAAATGTGGCGATGGCTTCAGTATCGAGGTGCTGGCGAATTGTTGAGTCGTCGAGCAGACATTGCTGGAAGTCCTTGCTGTCTTGCCATGCCCGCATGGCTGGCTTTTGCACCATGGGGTAAGCATCCTCGCGTGTGATTCCGAGGCTGACCAGATGCAGCAAGATTTGTTGTGAAGCGTACAGTCCTCGCGAGCGCGCCAGATTTTCGCTGCATCGTTCCGGGAAGATGACGAGGTTTTCGATCATCGAGCCAAGACGCTGCAAAGCAAAGTCGAGTGCGATGGTGGCATCGGGCGCGATGACGCGCTCGACGGATGAATGCGAGATGTCACGTTCGTGCCATAGGATGACGTTCTCAAGGGCGGGAGAGACGTAGCTACGGATCAAGCGGCTGAGTCCTGTAAGGTTTTCGCTGAGAACTGGGTTGCGCTTGTGCGGCATCGCCGAGGAGCCTTTCTGTCCTTCGCCAAAGGCTTCTTCGGCCTCGCCGACTTCGGTGCGTTGCATGTGGCGCACCTCAACGACAAAGCGTTCGATCCCGGCGGCGATAATCCCGAGGGTTGCGAAGAATGCGGCGTGGCGATCACGCGGGATGACCTGAGTTGAGACGGTTTCAACCTGAAGGCCAAGTTTTTCGGCCACTCGGGCTTCGACTTGCGGGCTAAGATGGGCAAAATTGCCGACTGCACCGGATAGGGCGCAGGTAGAAATCTCAGCGCGTGCAGTCAGCATGCGTGTGCGGTTGCGAATAAATTCGGCATAATGCCCAGCGAATTTCAGCCCCATGCTGGTTGGTTCGGCGTGCATTCCGTGCGAGCGTCCGATGCACATAGTATTTTTGTGTTCGTGGGCGCGTGCTTTCAAGGCCGCAAGTACACGATTGATCCCTTGAAGTAGAAGGTCTGCTGCGCGGCTGAGTTGTACCGCGAGGCAGGTGTCGAGGACATCCGATGAGGTCATGCCGAGATGCACGAAGCGTGAGTCTTCGCCGATAGAGTCGGCAAGATCGGTCAGGAAGGCGATAACATCGTGCTTGGTGGTTTTCTCTATCTCAAGGATTCTCGAGGTGTCGAATGTGCCGCGCTGGCGGATGTTCTCGGCAGCGGATTGCGGGATCTTTCCAAGTTCGGCCATAGCTTCGGCGGCACTGGCTTCGATGTCAAACCAAACCGCAAAGCGAGCTTCGTCGGTCCAGATTTGTTGCATTTCTGGGCGGGAATAGCGCGAGATCATCACGAATATCCTTAATACTGGTTGAGGGTGATCACGCGGTCATAGCAGGTTTAGCAGCGAAGTTCAAAGCCTGCTATCGGGTTATTCCCTATCGGCCTGGTTAAATGAATACTTCATGGAAAACAGTTCCCGTAAGCGTAAAAATTTTAGAGACGCAAATCGAGGACCAGTGGCGCATGGTCAGAAGGCTTGGGCTTCCAGCTCCGCGTCACCTGCGCAAGTTGTGCTTGCTGTTGCTGCGCCATCAAATCTGGACTGAGCAAAATATGATCCAGCAGTAGCCCTCGGCTTTCGGGTTGCCATTTGCGCACCCGGTAGCTCCACCAGCTATAGATTCGCTGCGGTTCAAGAACATCTGCGCGGAGACTGTTGTGCCAGTCGTGCGTACGCAGTAATTTTTCGAAGGCCGTAATTTCTACCAAGGTGTGCGACACGAATTTCAGCATTTGACGGTGCGAGAACACATCGTATTCTCCCGGTGCGATGTTCATGTCACCAAGCAAAATGGTGCGCTTGGGGCGTTCGGTTGCCATCATCGTGGTAAGGTGCGCCATAAAGTCGAGTTTGTAGGCAAATTTGTCGTTTAACTCGGGGTCGGGTAGGTTACCACCAGCCGGGACATAGACATTATCAAGGCGCAGATCATACTCCGGCAGCGTGACTGACAGATGTCGCCCATCATCGCGTCCAAGACGTGGGGCATTGCGTTCAAGAATTGGGGTCTTTGCCAGAATTGCAACGCCATTGTTGCTCGGAATCCCGGCGAACAATTGTTGAGTGTATCCCATCTCGGACAGGGCGGGTTTAGGAAACATATCGTCGCGGACTTTGGTTTCCTGCAGGCACAACACATCCGGGGCGTATTCGCTGCTGAAGCGCGCGATATGTTCTAGGCGCGTCCGCACCGAATTGACGTTCCACGTCACAATTCTCAACATATTTATCATCCTGAATTTTAATAATTATCCGGCCTGTATCAAACTCAGCACCGCATCGCGCTGAAATAGGTGTAATAGCACCCTTAATGCTGCGCCACGCTCGGTTTGTAATTGTGGATCGTGCTGCACAATATAGGCGGCTTCGTCGTGGGCGCGTTTGAGCAAGTCTTGATCCCGAGCCAAATCTGCCAAACGCATTTGTGGCAAACTGTTCTGCTTTGCCCCCAGAATTTCGCCACCGCTGCGTAAGCGCAAATCGGCTTCGGCAAGTGCAAAACCATCGTCGCTTTGACGCATCATTTCGAGGCGTTCTTTGGCAACCACTGATAGATGTTGCCCGTGCAGCAGTACGCAGGTGCCGGGCGATTCCGCGTGCCCGGCACCCCCGCGCAATTGGTGTAATTGGGCAAGGCCAAAGTGTTCGGCGGCTTCGACAATGATAGTGGTGGCATCGTGAATATCAATGCCGACCTCGACCGCTGTGGTGGCGACCAGAATCGCGCCATTCGGCGCGGCGTGAAAATCTGCTATGGTTTTTGCTTTCTGAGTTGCCGGAATCTCTTCGTGGAGTAGAAAACATTGCCTGGGAAAGAGCTTGTTCAATATGGTGTAGCGGTTTTCTGTTGCGGCAAGATCAGACTTTTCGCTTTCTTCACGCAGTGGGCAGACCCAAAAAATGCGCTGGCGATTTTCCAAAACCGAATGCATGCGTTGTATGAGTTCCTGAAGGCGATGATTACCGATTACGGCGGTTTTGATGGCACTAGCGCGAGGGTTGCGTCCGATCAAGCGCGTGGCATCAAGATCACCGTAATGGGTCATGAGTAGAGTGCGCGAAATGGGGGTTGCATTCATGACCAACACTCCAGGCGGGGGCGTGGCCTTGTGGCTGAGGGCCATGCGTTGATGCACCCCAAAGCGATGTTGTTCGTCGATCGCCACTAGGCCGAGGTTATCAAACAGCACCTTGTCCTGGATCAAGGCATGGGTACCAGCCACCAGCACGGGTCCTGGATAAGCGAGGGTGGCATAAATTTCTTTTTTGGTGCTAGCGTTTAAACTGCCGACCAAGAGCAGGCAGGGGATATCGAGTCCTGCCCGTCGCAGCAGTGAGCTTAGGGTCTCTTGACGTTGCCTGGCAAGAGTCTCGCTGGGTACCAGCAGTGCGCATTTTGCCCCGGATTCCAGCACGTCGAGCATGACCATCAAAGCAACCAGAGTCTTACCGCTACTGACCTCACCCAACAGCAGGCGCAGCATAGGTTCAGGGTGTTGCAAATCTTGTCGAATTTCTTCAATGGCATTCTGTTGGGTTTCGCTAAGCTGGAATGGCAGCGACGCACAGACCTGATCACGGAATTGGTGTAAATCAGGATAGGTGACACCGTGGCGATGGCGATAGCATTGCCGCATAAAGCGGAGCGAGAGTTGCTGTGCTAGCAATTCGTCGCTGGCTAAGCGGCGTAGCGCTGGTGATCGGGTTTCGGAACCGAGTAAATCTTCTAAAGTTTTGGGATGGTGGGCGCGGCGCATGGCAAATAAAAAACTCGGCCATTGATGTTCGGCTAGGGTCTCAGCACGATGCCACTCGGGCAAATTGGGTAGTCCCGAAAGTGCTTGATTGATGGCTTGGCAAAATAAGCGGTTGCTTAGGCTTTGGCTTAAGCCATAGATTGGCTCGAGATTCGGCAGCGCATCGACCCGATCCGATGTGAGGATATAGTCTGGATGCAGCATGACCCATTGTTCGCGCCGGCGTGTGAGTTTGCCACTGATCAAGCGAGTTTCTCCCTCGGGAAAGGTTCTGCGCAGATAGTCACCCTTGGTGTGAAAATACACAATCTCGAGGCTGATTCGGTGGTTGGGGTGCGCAGGATCTTGGCAGCGAATTGATGCTTCGATGAGGTGCGGTGCGGTGC
>JABSOH010000087.1 GCA_013216065.1 Alphaproteobacteria bacterium | reverse complement strand
TACCGATATCGAGAGAGAAATATCGTCGTCTGTCGCCAGAATCATGCGTGCCAGAGTGCTTTTTCCCGCTCCAGAGGGTGAGGACAAGATCACGATCATGCCTTTTCGAGGTGATGTCATGGAAACTCCTGATCCAGCCATATCTGTTTAATGCGTAAAATGCCGCACTCCCGTGTGTACCATCACAATACCGTGGGCATCGGCGACCTCGACGATATCGGTATCGCGCATCGCGCCACCGGGTTGAATGATGGCGCGCGCGCCTGCGGCAATCGCAGACTCGACCCCGTCAGCAAAGGGGAAAAATGCATCTGAGGCCAATACCGAATCCCTGGTGCCTTCGCAGGTTTTACTGTGGTTAATTGCCGACTGCACCGAATAGAAACGGCTCGGTTGTCCAGTGCCGATACCGACTGTAGCTTGATTGCGCGCAAACACCACTGCATTCGACTTGACATGGCGTACGACCTCCCATGCGAACAGCAAGTCTTTCCAACAGTCGGCATCGGGCCGTTGTTTGCTGACCACAGTCATTTCGCTGCGTGGTATGATTTTATCGTCCGGATCTTGGAGCAAGACACCGCCAGGAATGGTGCGATATTGCAGTTCTTGGTGTTGCAGCAGCGGCACTTCCAAAAAGCGCAAATTTTTGCGCTTGCCGAGCATGGACAGAACATTGCGCTCGATCTTAGGTGCCAGTACGACTTCAAGGTACAGATCACCCCAAGCCTCAACCATTTCAGGAGTTAAGGCACGGTTGAGCGCCAATACGCCGCCAAAGGCTGACAATGGGTCGCAGGCTTTGGCGCGATGGAACGCGGTGACCGTATCCTCAGCAGTTGCGACACCGCACGGAGTGTTGTGCTTGACCAGTACGGCAGTAGGATCGTTGAACGATGAAACGACTCGCAAGGCTACGCCAGCATCCATGAGATTGTTGTAGCTGAGGGGCTTGCCGTGTAACGGCTCGGCGGTGCAAAGAGTTGGCTCGGTACGTGCGCCAGAAACGAACACCGCCGCTTGCTGGTGGGGGTTCTCGCCGTAACTCAAGTCGCTCGTCTTATGCAGAACGCTGATCAGCGTTTCGGGCAGGCTATGACTGTCGTCGGCACTGCGGTTGCAGAGATAATCGCTGATGATGCAGTCGTAGCGCGCAGTGAGGGTGAAGGCCTTCCCGGCCATCTTGCGCCGAAAGGCAAGTTCGGTCATACCGGAGTATTCGTCAAAATGATCGATAAATTCTTCGTACTGCTTTGGATCACTGAGTACCGTCACCCAACGGCTGTTCTTCGCCGCAGCCCGGATCATAGACGTGCCGCCGATGTCAATGTTTTCAATGGCTTCGGCTTCTCTACAATCGCGAGCAATCACTTGCTCAAACGGGTACAGATTAATCACCACCAGATCGATCGACCACATTTCGTGGTTTGCCATTGCGACTTTGTGTTTTGGGTTATCGCGGTCTGCCAAAATCCCACCGTATACGCGAGGATGTAGGGTTTTGACCCGTCCGCCCATTATCTCGGGAAAATCAGTGTAATCCGATATCCCCGTTGCCCAATAGCCCAACTTTTCAATGTGTTTTGCGGTGTCACCAGTCGCGATGATCCGCACGTTACGTTTGGCGAGAACCTTCACCAAATCGCCAAGGTTGCTACGATCGGATACCGAGATTAAAGCGGTTTGTATGGGAACTTCGGCGTGGGATTCAGAGGCGGTGGCGGCAGAGAGTGTTTCAGTCATGGTTTTTCTGATAGGATGTGTAAGGAATAAGGTGCTACCTGTTGACGCGGAACAATATCCATTCATTACTGTATTGTGCCAGATGTTGTATTTGGCTGATTTCGCGTACCATCCACAGGGTGTGCAATATAACTGGATCGGTGCCGTTTCGATAGCTGGTTAAGGATTGCGTAGCATGGACGCTGGCATGAGGGCCAAGGGCTTCGAATTGCCACGCTTCGTTGCGTTTTTTCTTGAAAATCAACATGCCGCCTCCAGCCAAGGGCGTGATCTCAAGTTCTGGTTGCAAGTGGAATAGACTCACTAGCCGTAAGGGATCATCGGTGCGTGGCTCCGAGATAAACTCCAGAGTGTCACGGCCTTGTATTAGCAAGCGGTTACGCTCATCGCGCCAAATATCCACGGTACGTCCGAGGGTCGCGCCAAGGGTCTTTTGATAACCGTTGTGACTGCATATAATTGAATCTAAAGGATTATCAATATCGTTATTGTCGTGAATCACCTCTTGTTTCACCCGGTAAGCCTGCTTGCCAAAACTGCCGTTGGAGCGTAATTCGCCGATAGTATGGTTTTCCAATAGCGGCATGGAGTGAAAAACATTTTCGCGATATTCTTGATGATGCTGGAGGGCGTTTTCTGCTGGAGGTGCGGCATTGATGATGATCGGCTGCTGGCCGTCGTAGACCTCGATTGCTAGCGGCGAGCGATGCATGTATAATCCGGTGCCGGGTCGCGGGCTGTGCGTGGCATCCAGAATCACGCAGAAATTGCCGTTTTCGACTTTGATCAACGCTGGACTGATTTTTAACGCCGTTTTGTTTTTGTTGTGACGACGCGGCAGTTTAATCAAATTTGAAGGCATATCCCAAGTGCCATGAAAATGCGCTAGGGTGTTGTTTGGCACCCGATAGTGCTGCAACAATGTCTCAAAGCGTTGTAAGGCATTATCCAATTCGGATGGGATCGAAACCTTGATGCGGGTAAAGCCTTTGCAGACTTGTTGAAGGTGGCGATGGGTTTCGAGGATCAGGCGCGGCGAGGCCAAGAGTTCGGCGTGCGGCTTGGCGAACAGATTATGTAGTTCGATCGAGAGCAGGGTGACTCCTTCGGAGAGGCGTTTTTCCTCGTTGCTGAGGCACAGGCTACAATTGATCCAACTGATCAGGCTGATGATGCGGTCAAAGTCTTGAGTCTCAAATAAAACACTGGTGTGTAAATGGGTGAGTTGCTTGCTGATGCTGGAGAAAAAAACGCTGTCAAAATTAATGTTGGTTCGGGTACCAAAGAACTCGCGATAATAGTACAGCCAATTGTTGATGCGTCGCGCTAGTGTTGGCACATGCCATGTCAGTGCAGACCAGTGCTGGTGGCTGCGAATCCAGCCCAACACGATATCGGTACAAAATTGCTGTGTATTGACCGAGCGACTCTCTTTGAAGTCTAACTCGTTCGCGTTGGAATCGTGGTCGTGGCTCTCCTTCCCCAGCGCGTGCAAGTCGGCAAGCCAATCAAATTGGTTAATATTTTGAATAACTTGCGGGCTCACCCGCGCGCGGCACATGCCCGATTCTGGATATTTCTGACGCGCGTTCCAGAAGCTCAGCAACGCGATGGTTTTGTCTTCTGATAGGGGGAATTTGTCGTTCTGAATCTTGCGCCCACGTGCCGGATCTCCAACAACCAAGGACTCAATCTGGCTGTGTTCGCGCGTGAAACTGCTCACCGATTGATCGTAGATCAGATGCCCAATACGCAGACGACGCAGACTTCGGGATGCCCCATAGGTCAGCGCGCGGCGCAATTTATGCCGATCAATGAGGTGCAGAGAGTCCATTAGACGTTTTCTCCGCGAATCGCAGCGATTCGTGTCGCGTACTCAATTGACTCGGCGCCAAAAATTGCCGATCCTGCGCCGAGTACGTCAGCACCAGCCGTACGGCAAATCGCAGCGGTACTGTCATTGATGCCACCGTCAATCGAGATAAGGGGGCGGTCCTCAGGGTTGAGAAAGCGTTGATCAATCATGGCGCGTGCTTCGGTGATTTTGGGCACCTGATCGTGGAGGAATTTTTGCCCACCGAAGCCGGGATTAACTGTCATGATCAACAGTAAATCAAACAGCCCGAGCAGGGGAGTCACCATGCCAAGCGGCGTGCCGGGATTGAGTGCTAGACCTGCTTTCATGCCTTGCGCGCGAATTTTTGCGAGTGTGCAGTGGGGGTGGCGATCCGCCTCGAGATGGATTGTCAGATGATCTGCGCCGGCCCTAGCAAAAGTGCTGATGTGGGTGCGTGGGTTCTCGATCATCAGATGCACATCAAGCGGGAGACGTGTCCTCGGGCGTAGGGCTTGAATGCCCGGTGCGGTAATCGCCATTACCGGCACGAAATGTCCATCCATCACATCGATGTGTAACCAATCGACTCCAGCTTGCTCGACGGCAGCAACCTCGTCGGCAAAACAGGCAAAATCCGCAGCGAGGAGACTAGCTGCAACAATACTGGGACGAGTATCAGGCATGGGAGAGAATACTTTGAGAGTTCAGCAAGGCTAGACTGCTACTGGGCAGATGACAAAAGTACAGAAAAGGTTATGGTTGAGATACGTTCCTCTAACATAAGTTTTTTTGGCTTTGAAGTCTTGGTCTATCCTCTGCTATAAAGTTTTTTGGAAGGCTGGCCGGGCGTGTCCCTCGCCAACCCGGTCAGATCTGGAAGGAAGCAGCCGTAACGAGAACGATGCGGGTCGTGTCCAGTCTTCCACCAAAGTAGTGTTTCGTGTGTATTCAACCACTCTTAAGCGCTTAATACACCGCCTTAGCCAGCCAAAGACCGAACTCCCATGATGACCGACGCTACCACCTCGTTGACCCCTACCGCAGAAAGCGCGGGGATGCGTTCGGGTGTGTTGGCGCGCAAATACCGCCCGGAGACCTTCGCAGCGCTGATCGGTCAGGAGGCCACGGTGCGTATGTTGCAAAACGCTTTGCGGCAGAATCGGGTGGCACAGGCCTTAGTGTTTTCCGGTGTGCGTGGCACGGGCAAGACGACTTTGGCGCGGATCGTTGCCAAGGGTTTGAATTGCCTGAGTAGCGATGCCCCTACAGCCACGCCGTGCGGAACTTGCCAGAACTGTCTGGAAATTGCTGCAGGGAATAGCCTTGATGTGCAAGAGATCGATGCCGCCAGCCATACCGGGGTCGACCATATCCGCGATTTAATCGGCTCGGTCAGTTACTGCGCGGCTGGGCGCTACAAAGTGTACATTCTCGATGAAGTGCATATGCTCTCGATCTCGGCGTTCAATGCGCTGTTGAAAACCCTAGAAGAGCCCCCAGCGCATGTGCGCTTTATTTTTGCTACTACTGAGATTCGCAAAATCCCCGCAACCGTGCTGTCACGCACTCAACGCTTCAGCCTGCGGCGGGTGCGAGCTGGAGAGCTTGCAGCGTTTCTGGCCAAAGTCGTTGCGGCGGAGGGTGCTTCTGCTGATCCATCGGCCTTGGAGTTGGTGGCGCGTGCGGGCGATGGTTCAGTGCGTGATGCGCTGTCAATGCTGGATCAATTTCTCTCCAGCAGCCTGAATCACCTCACCGAAGATTACGTCCGCGAACAGCTTGGGCAGGCAAGTTCCGGCGCGGTACTGGAACTGTTTGAAGCCCTGATGTATCGTGATGGTGTTGGGATGTTGAAGGTTCTCGATTCTGAGCGCGATGTTGGCACCGATCCCTTGAGTATTGTGCGCGATTTGCTCGGGATATGCCACCAACTCTCACGACATAAAGTGCTTGCGGATGCTCCAGACGTCGATGTTTCCGAGGCTGATCAGGCATTGCACATAGATTTTGCGGCGAAAATCTCCATGGGACAGTTGGCGCGGCTGTGGCAAGTATTGCTGAAGGGTGCGGACGAGGTCAAGTTTGCACCAGATCCGGCGATGGCATTGGAAATGTTGTTGATGCGTGCGTACTATTTGAGTGATGTGCCAACTCCGCAGCAAATCCTTGCGCAACAACCTGAGAGCATGGTGGCAACGCAGGCTACTCTGACAAAACCACCTCTGATTTCCAAAGACCTCAAGCCAGTTGTGGATTCGCAACATCCTGCCCCTGTAGCATCAAAACCCACTATTCCGCCAAGCCCGCCGCTGATCGAGTCAGAAAATTCCGGACCCCTTGAAGCCCACAATCCAGTCGCAATTCGGGACTACGCGCGGTTGGTTGAAGCGCTGGAGGAGAGTAGCGAAGGCCATCTTGGCAGTATACTGCGTCAGGAGGGTCGGGTGTTGAAGTTTTCAGAAGGTGAACTCGCATTGTTTTTGCCGCCAGAGCATCATGCACGTGCGCGAGCCTTAGCCAAGATACTCGAACAGTTGAGTGGTAAGGTTTGGCAAGTGACCTTGCTGGATCAGTTGGAAGGAGATGCGGCGAAGACCCTTGCTGAGCAAGCCGAAGACAAAAAGCAGGCGTTGCTGGAGCGGGTCAAGCAGGATAGCGTGATGCAAGAGGTCGCTCACTTGTTTCCGGGTGCGGACATCACCCGCTTAGTGAGCAAAGATTAGGAGAGCAATGATGAACATCATGGAGATGATGAAAAAAGCCCAAAATCTGCAATCTGAAATGCAGAGCATGAAGGATGACCTGGATCGTCAGTCTTTCAGTGCCGAGTCTGGTGCTGGGTTAGTTAAGGTGACGCTGATGGGTGATGGCAAGGTCACGAGGGTCGAGATTGATCCGTCTCTCTTGCTCAAGTCCAACCGCGAAGTATTGCAGGATTTGGTGGTTGCTGCGGTGAACAATGCGCAAACTGCGCGGCGAGTATATCATGCTGAGAAAATGCAGGACATGACGGTCGGCCTACCGATTCCGCCGGGGATGATGGGCTATTTCGAGTAGTCTGAAGGGTGCATTGTGGACGCAATCGAACAGCTTTGTCGGAAATTGGCACGTTTGCCGGGTTTAGGGCCGCGCTCAGCACGACGTGTTGCGCTGGCGTTGTTAGAGGAACCCGAGGAACGCTTGCAGCCGTTGATCGCGGCTTTGCAACTGGCTGCACAGCAGGTGAATCTGTGTTCTGAGTGTGGCAATCTTGACGATACGCAACCTTGCCGCATTTGTCAGTCTCCGCGAAGAATCCCCGAGATGCTATGCGTGATTGAACGGGTTGCCGACCTTTGGGCGCTGGAACGTGCTGGGGGCTATCAGGGGCTGTACCATGTCTTGGGTGGTACGTTATCGCCGATCGACGGCCGAGGCCCTGCGCAATTGCGGATGCAGTCTTTGGTGACGCGGGTGCAGAAAAATCGTGTTATTGAGGTGATTCTGGCGACTCCTATGACTGTGGAAGGACAGGTTACTGCACAGTACGTTGTCGATTTGGTTACGCCACACCGAGTTCGCATCACTCGCCTTGCCCAAGGCGTGCCGATGGGTGGCGAATTTGACTATCTTGATGATGCAACTTTGAAAGCGGCGTTGAACGCGCGGCGTGAATTCTAATAAGGAATAAGGTATGAATGAATTGTAATCGGCTAGACGTCCCGAAGAGAATTTAGAGCACCCGTGAAGGGGAATAGTTCTGGCCTGTTTCCGAACAGTTTTCTGAAGGCTCGTTTTTTGGTGACCTTAGTGTAGGAGTTTGGTTCAGCCGTTCACGCCCCCCTTCGGGGTTCCTCTCATTGAGGAAAATAACAAATGTTTTATATTGGTGTCGACCTCCCTACGAATTTTTTACGATTTGTCGTCCTAGTGCGAGCGGTTCAGAGAGCTTTGAAATTTATCGGTTTTCTGCGGCTGATATTGAGCGGTTCTGTCCTTGATGCGAATGATAATCTGGTGCTTGAATCGACGGGAAATTCTGTCTGGTTCCGTGTGCCCGTGTGTCGGCAGTATCGTGGTGGTGAATCCACCAGGTAATTTGCCGACCAGTAAATGAAGACGGATCGTAACGATGCCCAAGCTTTGGCATTCTTTCTTTCCAAAGACATGCTGTCCGAGACGCGTTTGAAATCTGTGGCCGAGTTAGCATCACTGGTTTAGACCCGTGATCACTTTATGAAAGGCCGCATGTTGTTGAACAAGGCACCCTATAATCGCCGAGGCATGAAAATCAAAAAAGAAGGCTTGGCGAGTCAGAAATTTTGATTATATATTTGTCATGACTTATTCTTTGGATTTCAGACAAAAAGTGTTGTCGGTGCGTGAACGTGATAATCCGACCTTTCAACAAGTTGCCAATCGTTTTTCGGTTGGCATTGCGAGTGTCGCAAACGGTCGAAAAATCCTGCGCTCAAGGCATACGTTCGTGTCAAGACGCGCAAGAT
>JABSOH010000086.1 GCA_013216065.1 Alphaproteobacteria bacterium | reverse complement strand
ATTGTGAGCGGGGTTGTTCCCAACAAGGCACCGATGACATTCACTCGCCCCCTGGCTCGCCAATCCAAAATGCCATCCCACCGTTTGCCACGTTCCGGGTATCCATGGATACGCAGCAGATCATCGGCAACACTGCTTTCATCAAGATCAATGATTTGTTTGCCATGGTGCCCAACAATCTGTCGTTGAAAGTACCGCCGTTTGCCGACGTTCACTTTGGGATGCGTCAGGGCTTTTTTTATAGGTGACATTCAGCTTTTTTAAAGCTTGCCAAATGGTTTTTTGGCACACTCCGAAACGTTCAGCACGTTCATATTGATAAGCATCGGGATATATCTCAACATCAAGAGCCAGAAGATTAAGGTCAATCTTGCGCGTCTTGACACGAACGTAAGCCTTGATCGCAGGATTCTTCGACCACCTCACGACACTCGCAATTCCAACCGAAAAACGATCGGCAACTTGTTGAAAGGTCAGATTGTCACGCTCACGCACCGACAACACCTTTTGTCTGAAATCCAGGGAATAAGTCATAACAAATATATAATCAAAATTATAGCGTTTGGCTATACATGTTCTGAAACGCGGTCTTTAATAGCGCGATGCACCCAAAGAGTACGGCCTGCATAAGACGCTTTATAATCGCTTTGTGCGATGGGGTTGTGTTTGACAAAATCTTCACCGTCCCTGTTGGATCTGAAAATATTCCAGAACAACTGCTGATAGATGCAACACACCTTAAAGCCCATCGCACAGCGGCATCGCTCCTTAAAAAGGGATGGGCTATCGGTCGAACCAGAGGCGGTCTGAACTCGAAACTTCATGCTGTCTGTGATGGATTTGGTCGTCTGGTTATGACGTTTTTATCTGAAGGAGTGATTATAAAGGAACCGAAATTCTTTTGGATAAATAGCCACGCGCCAAACACCTGTTGGCTGATCGCGGCTATGATGCTGACTGGTTCAGGGACGCTTTGCGAGAAAAGGTATACAAATTGCGTCATCTCGTAGAAAACGCCTTCCTGCACCTAAAACGTGGCTGCAACAAGATACGCCAAAAACTCTGCATCACCGCTCTATGGTTCAATATCTCGTGACTACACTATGGCTAAGGAAAACCGCAAGAAAGCCTAATTGCTGCAATACGGTCGCGAATTGCAGACCCAGTATCGCAGTACGCTGGAACTTAAAGATCAATTACTGATTAAAGCCCCCTTTGATGGTCGTCTTACCCAGTTTCAGGACATTCTCAAGCCGGGTCTGTGAATCGAGAAGTCGATGCCCTTGGTGCAGATCGTGAACGACGTGAGCGGTCAAATTATTGCCTACAGCGATGGTGCTTCGCTGGGACAGTTTGTGCGAGGCACCTCGGCGATTTTCTACCTTGACGAGTGGAAGAAACGCCCCTTCACTACCACAGTCATTCGGATCAATGAAACCAACCTTCGTGTACTGTCCAAGACCATCCATGTATCAAGTTTTGGCGGCGAAATTGCGGTACGTCCGGGCAAAGACAACACGCTGATTCCGGAAAAAGCCATCTATCGGATCAACCTACAAGCCGAAGGTGATGACACCGCCAATTTGCGCCGGATTATGGTCAGTAAGGTCGCATTGAAAGCAAGAAAATTGCCTTTATTGAGCGTCTCGCTAAGATGACGCTGACAGTAGTAATCCGCGAAAGCAGGTTCTAAAGCAGTTTGCGATCACATTGGATCACTTATTGCTTCAAACCGCTCAGTTTGCGTGACCCAGCGCATTTGCAACGCTGTCGACAGCTTGTTGCGCACGGGCAGCATCCTCGGCTTGCGCCATAACGCGCAAGATCGGCTCGGTGCCGGAAGGGCGCACCAACACCTGGCCTTCATCACCCACCAATTCTCTGGCTTCAGTGGAGACTAGCCCAAGATCCACGGTGTGAACCGGCATCGGAATATTGATCATCTTCTGTGCCATGGCGGCAAAGGTGGTGCCGATGCGACTGGCGGGAATGTCTTGGGTTTGCAGGATGTTCAATAGTTGCAAGGCCGACAGAATCCCATCCCCAGTGTGTCCATAATCGCGGAAAATCATGTGGCCCGATTGTTCGCCACCAAAGCGCGCGTCAATCTCGTGCATACGGGCAATGACATGGCGGTCTCCTACAGACGTGCGATGCACCGTGACCCCGATCCCGCTAAGGAAACGATCCAGCCCCTTATTGCTCATGACGGTACAGACGAGATCACCGCGAAAACCTTCGGTCATTGCCCAGTGATGCACCACCGTCGCCATGATCTGATCACCATCAAGGACATTGCCCAGTTCATCCACAGCAATTAGACGATCGGCATCTCCATCGAAGGCCAGACCGATATCTGCTTTGTGTGTGCACACGGCTTGTTGTAAGGCCTTGAGGTCAGTCGCGCCACAATTCAGATTGATGTTCCGGCCATCGGGCGCATTGTGCAGCACAATCAATAGTTGGGCATTAAGGACAGCAAACAATTCTGGAGCGACACGGTAAGCTGCACCGTTGGCGCAATCTAGGACGATTGTCCGCCCGCGCAAACTGAAATCTGCGGGTAAGCTTTTCTGGACATACTCCATGTACAGCACACGCGCATCGTAGCTGCGATGCGCGTGCCCCAGTTCGCGAGTCTGACTCGACTGCACGGTGAACAAGTTCTGGTTGATGAGGTCTTGCTCGGCATCAATGAGCTTGCTTCCAGAACGGGTGAAGACCTTGACACCATTATCGTACCAAGGGTTGTGCGATGCCGTCAGCATGATCCCCAAGTCGGCCTGATACTGCTGCACTAGAAACGGAATCGCCGGAGTGGGGATTGGGCCGGTGTAGATGATGTTGACCCCTTCTGACACCAGCCCAGAAGCCAGTGCGGTTTCGAGCATGTAGCCCGAGATGCGCGTGTCCCTGCCGATCACCACAGTAGCGGGGCGCTGAGGCAGCAGTTTTTGGGCTAAGGTGCGGGAGAGAGCAAGCAGAGTTTCGCTGTCCATCGGCGATCGATTTGCCACCCCGCGTATGCCATCAGTACCGAACAGTTTGGGCGTCATTATTGTGTTCATAAAACCTGCCGCACGGCATTGAGGAAAGACATTGGACTTTGTGTCGCTGTGTTGCTGTGTTGATCCTCAAGCATCAGTACTGGCAAGCCATAGCGCGCCGCAGCATCAAGTTTTGCTGGGCGTATGCCGCCAGAATTCCGTGTGACCAGACACTTCAGGCCATGATCTTGAATCAGACCGCATTCAAAGTCAAATCCGTAGGGCGGGCGACGACATAAAATTGTATGGCGGCTTGTGGCATCTTGTATGGCCTCGTGGAAGAAATGCGAGCGTTGTGGTGGGTGGACCATGCGCAACAACAAGCGGGTGTGCTTCAGCGCAGCAAAGGGTTCGAGATTACGCTGCCCGAAGGTCACGAGTGCTGAGGGAAAGTCTTGATCCAGGCGTTGCAGCAATTGCGTCATGTCAAACAGGCCGTGCCAATCATCGCCGTCTTGGGCTTCCCAGCGTACACGATGGAATGGAAATAAGGCCACCCCGGTTTTGCGACAAGCGGCAGTAGCATGCTGGCTGATAATCCGCGCAAAAGGGTGCGTGGCATCAATCAGTGCGTCATAGGCTTCTTGGCGTATATGCGCTGCCAGTCCAGCCTCGCCACCGAAACCGCCGCAACGGATCGTACAATCTTTGGGGAGTGCCGGATCGATGGTTTTTCCGGCGAGTGAATACACCACCGTAGCGCAATGCGTAAGTTGCTCTGCCAGCCACACCGCCTCGTGAGTCCCGCCAAGGATCAAGACTTTCGGCTTAGGCATCGGATGCGCGCTGTTCGGCCAGCAAGGCACCGTCGCGAGCGAACACCATGGTGCGCACCGAAATTTCCGGTGGCAAGATGATGGAAATTTGCGCCCAGGCCCGCGCCGCAACTACTTCGGCCAGCGGTGGATAGAACTGCGCGGCTTCTAAGGCGGTGTTGGCGTAGCGAATTGTGTTTGCGGCCTCAACTTCGGCCCCCTGTTCTGTTGCCCATTGTGCAAGACAGCCTTGGTCGACTTGGCTATGCTTACTGTGGAGATTTTTCGCACCCTGAGCAATTTTGACCATCTTGGCAAAACCCCCTGCAACAACAAAATTCGGGATAGGATGCTGCACGAGGTATTTCAAGGTTGCGCCAGCGAAATCGCCCATTTCCAGCGAAACGCTGTCATCAATACCGAGGATTTTTTGCGCGGCTTTCTCTGAGGTGTTTCCGGTGCTTGCCAGCACCAGAGGCCAGCCATTGGCGCGTGCAACGTCGATACCACGATGGATGGAGTGAATCCATGCGCTACAAGAGTATGGGCGCACAATACCCGAAGTCCCCAACACCGACAGCCCACCGACGATCCCGAGCCGCAGGTTCCACGTCTTTTCCGCCAAGGCCGAACCGCCAGGGATAGAGATGGTTATCCGAATCGCTAAAGGCTGTCCGAGACGCTGCGCCAGAGCCACGAGGTTTGCTGTGATCATCTCGCGCGGCTTGGGATTAATGGCGGGTTCACCAACCGCAAGTAGTAATCCGGCACGAGTCACCGTGCCAACCCCCGCGCCGGCCGCGAAGCATACCCCCGGCGTTGACTGCTTGGCCACAGTCACCTGCACCAGCGCACCATCGGTGACATCAGGATCATCCCCGGCATCCTTGATTACTCCGGCGCAGAAGCCTTCAGGAGTCGCCTGTTGAAAAGCCACCGCAAAATCAGGGGTCTGGCCGCCAGGAAGCGTCACCGTCACACGCTTCGGGCATTCGCCGCACACCAGAGCCTCGAAAGCCGCACAGGCCGCTGCCGTGGCACAACATCCGGTTGTCCAGCCAAAACGCAGTTTTCGCACGATCTCTTGCGGCATTGCTTTGCTGCCTTGTAGAAATAATCCGAACGTTCATGCTATAGCACAGAACAAAAACTGCAATGATGCCTTCGCAATCAAAAATTTCCGAGACTCCTCCAGGTGGCTGCACCGTGTGCTTACCAGAACCCATCGCGTTGGATGGTGGCGCGGTGCTGGACACGGTGGAAGTCGCCTATACCTGCTACGGACAGTTAAACGCCGCGCGCAACAATGCAATATTGGTCTGCCACGCACTGACGGGCGATCATTTCATGGCTGAAACCCACCCTGTGACCGGAAAGCCCGGCTGGTGGGCAAATATCGTCGGCTCTGGCAAGCCACTAAACACCGACCACTACGCTATATTTTGCATCAACGTCCTCGGTGGCTGTTTGGGGACGCTTGGCCCCACTAGTATTAATCCGGCGAGTGGTGAGATCTATGGCCTAGACTTCCCGGTGATCACGATCAACGACATCGTCAAGGTGCAACACGCCCTGATGCAATACCGCGGCATCCCGTGCTGGCATGCCGTGGTTGGTGGCTCGATGGGCGCGATGCAAGTTTTGTCGTGGGCAACGCATTGGCCAGACAAATTGCGCGTTGCAGTGCCGATTGCGGGTGCGGTGCGGCATTCTGCACAGAATATCGCCTTTCACGAAGTCGGGCGGCAAGCCATCATGGCCGACCCGGACTGGTGTGCGGGTAAGTATCTGTCGCAAAACACCAAGCCAAAGCGTGGGCTGGCGGTGGCGCGCATGGCGGCGCATGTGACCTACCTGTCCGAAGAATGTCTGCATGAGAAATTCGGCCGCCACCTTCAGGATCGTGACAGCTTGACCTATGGCTTCGATGCCGATTTTCGTGTTGAAAGCTATCTGCGCCACCAAGGCAAGAGCTTTGTGCAACGCTTTGATGCCAATTCCTACCTGTATCTGACTCGGGCGATGGACTATTTCGACATTGAGGCCGAATTTGGCAGCCTTGATACCGCTTTGCGCGGCAGAGACGTGAAATACTGCGTGATTGCCTTCACCAGCGATTGGCTATTTCCAATCTCCGAAAGCCGGGTGCTGGTCAAGGCACTGAACCGCGTCGGTGCCGAAGTCAGTTTTAGCGCGATTGAAACCAATTGCGGTCACGATGCCTTTCTGTTGGACTTGCCGCCCTTTGCCGATATGCTGCGCGGCTTTATCGCGGGGATTGCGCGATGAACGATCCAGTGATCCGCGACGACATTCAACAATGCATCGACTGGGTACCCCGTGGGGCACGGGTATTGGATGTTGGCTGCAGCGACGGCGAACTGATGGCTCTGCTGCGCACGCATAAGCAAGTGCGTGTTCAAGGCATCGAGCTTGACCCAGACAAAGTCAATGCCTGTATCGGGCGGGGTCTTGCAGTAATTCAAGGCGATGCTAACATCGATTTGCTGGATTATCCGGATCAAGCCTTTGATGTCGTGGTACTCTCGCAAACCTTACAGGCTATGCTGCACCCACGCGAGACTTTGCGACAATTAGGGCGCATCGCACCAAGAGCCATCGTCTCGACCCCCAATTTTGCCTACTGGCGCGGCGTGATGCAATTGCTGTTTGCCGGGCGCATGCCCGTGACCAAGCATCTGCCCGTGACTTGGTACGAGACCGCGAACATCCATCTCTGTACGATCACGGACTTTCTGGAGCTTGCCGCCCTTGAGAGTTTCACAATCTGTGACGGTACGTGCTTCGATGCCGATGTGCGTGCTCGGCCGTGGAACATTACGGGTCTTGGTGCGCGCTTGCTGGCCACTCAGGCCTCGTTTCTGCTCGAAAAAAGGCTAAGTCCATTATGAGTACACCCGAATTGAAAATCATCGATGCCTCAGGCTATCTGTTCCGAGCTTTTTATGGCTTACCGCCGATGACCGCACCGGATGGGACTCCGGTGAACGCGATTTATGGCTTCTGTCAAATGCTAGGCAAGCTCGCTAAGCAGTCTGCCAAGCAGTATCTGGTAGTGGCGATAGACGCGAAGGGTGCGAGTTTCCGCAACAAGATTTATCCGGAATATAAGGCCAACCGTCAAGAGCCACCCAAGGACCTGATCCCGCAGTTTGCTCTCATGCGAGAGTCACTGATAGCTTTTGGTTTGCACACGGTTGAGGTGGCGGGTTTCGAAGCTGACGACCTGATCGCGACGCTTGCCCATCAAGCCCACCTTGATGGTACCCGTGTAACGATTGTGTCCTCAGATAAAGACATGATGCAACTGATCTGCGATGATGAGATTACATTGTGGGATCCGATGAAGAACCGTATCATTGACAGTGCTGCGGTGCTGGATAAGTTTGGGGTGACTCCAGATCGTATCATCGACGTGCAAGCTTTGGCGGGTGATAGTTCGGACAATGTTCCTGGCGTGCCGAAAATCGGCTCCAAGACGGCGGCAGAATTGATCAACCGTTTTGGCGACCTTGAAACCCTGCTCGCCAGCACCGCCGAAATTACCCAGAATAAACGCCGCAAGAACCTCGAAGAATTTGCCGAACTTGCACGCATCTCAAAGCAATTGGTGACCCTAAGATCCGATGTGCCTCTACCGCTTAGATGGCAGGATTTGCGCTATATCCCGCCCAAAGCCGAGACATTAAACGCGTTTTTTTCTCGCCTCGGCTTTCGCTCGTTGCAAAAGCGTCTCGGCGAGTTCCTCGCTGATCAGAACACGCCGGAAGGTGCATCAATCGCGTCTACTACATCCTTGCCCGAACCAGACTATCACCTCGTCACCAATCCCGCGCAATTGCAGGACTGGATCAGCACCGCCGAGACTGCTGGGGTAGTAGGGTTCGATGTCGAAACCGACAGCCTCGATCCGATACAGGCCGAATGGGTCGGGTTTTCGCTCGCCCTGCCAGACCGTCGCGCCTGCTACGTACCACTCGCCCACCGTAGCGAAGGCTTGGGCTTAGAGATTATCACCAACCAATGCCCTCTAGATCAGGCCTTGCCCGCCCTCAAAGGTCTGCTCGAAAACCCCGGAGTGCTGAAGGTCGGACAAAATATCAAATTCGACGCTCATATTTGCGCGAAGCGCGGCATTAAAATTGCCCCCATCGACGACACTTTATTAATGTCGTTCGTCCTCGAAGCAGGGCGGTATCCCACCGAGGGGCATGGCCTCGACCGGTTAGCAAAGCGTCGTCTTGA
>JABSOH010000085.1 GCA_013216065.1 Alphaproteobacteria bacterium | reverse complement strand
CAACTCGATACTCACAAGCTGGGCAGAAAATCATCGGGTGCTCCATCCAACCAGGAAAAGCCGCAGCAGACATCGAACGCTACAACAGAACCGTTCGCCATGAATGGCTCGGAACAAATCTATTCAATTCAATTGAGGAGGGACAAGACTACGCAACAAAATAACTATGGACAGACAACAATGATCGTCCCAATAGGTCTATTGGGACATAACTCCCGCAATGAAACTCATACAACATCAACAAATCGCCGCATGAAAACCTGGTTCTAAATCACACCAAAAAAGGGAGGATTACCTGGGCACCTGAGATAGAAAGAAAGTTGTTGGACGAATTTCTATTCAGGCGTCAGGTGCTTTTGTATTCGCGTGGAGACTTGACCCAACTGCAGACCATGATAAGATGGGCTACGGTTGTCGGTGCCGATTGGGGCTTGTCTACCGTCTCCTTGCGTTCTGTTGTGTTGTTATTTCGTAGCAAGGTTGTTCGGGCCGAGTGCTGTGGTGCTTGCAGAGGATGTTTTGGCAACGAATCTTGGCGACCCCAACGGGGATCGAACCCGTGTTCCCACCTTGAAAGGGTGGTGTCCTAACCGCTAGACGATGGGGTCTACGTACAATCGCACTTCTTCGCGATTTCGCCGCGGATTGTCAAGCGAAACTCGGCAAAGCTTGATGTGCTTTTTGCGATTTGCTTTGGAATTGCATTTCCTTCTGATAAAATCTGTTTTTTGGCGCGAATTTTGCGTATATCGTCGCAGAAGTGTCTGCTACAGAGCCATAATACAATACGATATGCTCAGCCCTGTGCTCTACATTGAGTGTTTAGCGTAAATGCTAACTTGCTAAAGAAAAATACAGATTCATGTCCTTGCGTTCAGTGCATATTGCCTCTCAGGCTCTTAGGGCGCAGAGTACGAGATTTAGTTCCATCAGCGAGAATATCGCCAATATCAATACCACGGGGTACAAGCGCAGCACGGTACATTTTTCCGAGATGGTCGGTGGATCTACCAACATGGCGAATACGGGCGCGCGGAATGGTGGTACCGATTTAGGCTCCAGCACACATGCTGGAATATTCGGAGGGATTACGTCGCGAGCAACGCGTAACTTTCTGGGCGATGGGCGGTTTCAAAAAACCAACGGTGAACTTGATCTTGCCATCCAGGGTAGCGGACAGTTTATCGTGCGTGGATACACTGGAGATGATTTTTCAGTTCTAGGCGAGGCCTATCTCACTTCGGCGGGGAATTTTCAACTAAGACCCTATTACAAGGGTGGCGTGCGTATCCTCGCAAACCAAGGCGTGTATTTATCAGATCAAAACGGATACAATGTCATGGGTTGGCTGTACGATGAAACCACGGCGACGTATGCTACAGGCTCGAGTTTGGATAGCCTCAGCCCGATTCGAGTCAAAAAATCCGCCTCGAATGAAGTCGCCGTTGCGATTGCAACCTCGAGTTTAACGTTTAACGGCAATTTGACCTCAGACACTCCAGTAGGAAACACGGTCAGTCTCAGTTTCAACTTGTACACTGGCAATGGCAAGGTGGATGCCACTGGGGATGAGTTGGATACAAGTATTGTCGATGCGATCCCAATGAATTTTAAATTTAAGAAGATTGATGGCAACCTTTGGGAAGTGATGGTGGTGAATTTGCAGTTTGTTGAGGGCAAGAAAGCTGATGCGCTCACTGACAGCGAAATTCCGAATAGTAAAACCATTCCTGCGGCATTGCTCGAGACTGAAGCCCAACAACATGCCACGGGCTGGCGTGTACAATTTGACGATGAAGGCAAACCTCTGCGCGCTTGGAAGGGTGGAGGGAAGTTTCCTTCAGCAACCGCAGCAGTGGTGACGGACTTTACTAATTTCAACGAGATCTTCACCGTAACTGCGCCATCGTTTGAGAAATTAATGCCAGACCCGAACAACCCGGGTCAAATGATCCAAGGTCCTACTGCCCCAACGAAAGACCTTAAAGTGAGTTTTGATATTCGCAATTTGACGTCTTTTGGTGGCGAAAGTACGGTCACGTTGACGCCGAATGGCCGCCCAGTAGGGGTACGACAATTCAAAAAAATGGGTGTCGAAGCTGATGGAATTGTCTATCGTTATTTCGATGACAATTCCAAGATGCCGTTAGCAAAGTTGGTTGCTGGTGTGGTGCGAGGTGTGAATAACCTGAGCAGCGCGAGCGGGGCATTATTCAGTATCAACAGCAACTCCGGTGAATTATCTATTCTTTCGTTGGGTGCAGGCGGTTCGCAAAAGCTCTTGGTTGGTATGCTCGAGTTTTCGGATGTTGATCTGGTCGAATCGTTTTCGAGCATGATCGTGAACCAGCGCTCGTATAGCTTAAACGCTAAAACTTTGACCACAGCCATCGAAATGGAGCAGCGTGCTACAGAGCTTAAGAAATAATGCCGTGCATTAGCGTGTTAAGTACGCCGAAGTGTATCTTAAGGCGTATTCTGCATTGTGGATATAGGCAATCAGTCTTGCCGAGTAGCCGCGTACCAAAAGTTCAAGCCCAATCTTCAATTCCCCGCGGTCTTTGCGGGTTTTGGTTGCGATTCTGTTGGCGTTGCACCTCCCGCGCGCACTAGGGTTAGATGGGTTAGCCAACATATTTTTTGCCAATCTTGCCTTTGTACCCTTGCGCTATCAAGGTATGGACTATTTGGCGGAAAATCCTTTTGCAACTGTAGTTTCACCGCTTGGGTATAGTCTGGTGCATATTGATTGGGTGCATTTGCTGGTGAACCTTAGGTATGTTGATCGCCTTTGGCAAGGTCGTGATGGGTGGAGCTATAACCGAACATGATGTTTGATCATTTGATGATGGCAACGTACTAGGTTGATTTGATGTTGCGCAACATTGATCAACTTCATTAGGGACACACCACCATGGAAGAGATTTGATCGAGATGAAATTTCCAATCCTCCGGCGGATATTTTGCGTGCAGGAGCGAGGTGATTGATTATGCAGGCAGTTGAGGCTGAATTTGCGGAATTTATGGTTTCCGCTAGCGGATCTGCGCACAGAAGCTAGAAAGGCGGTAATTGTTCGCATGGTTATTTGCCGAAGCGTCGCTTGCGGATGGGGTTTGAGCCTGTGGCGATAAAAATACCGAAAGTGCGCTCGAAAACAGGCAAGTCTGTTACGTTCTAATCCGCTTTGGTTCTGCCATATGTGCGCAAAGAGATCTTTCTGTAGGCCACATTGCCTGTATCTGGTAAGGCATATCCAGCGGTGAAATGCCCTGAATCTGGAGGCGGAGGGGTTGTCTGCAAGCACGATTTCGCGTTCGAAGCGAGGGTCGGCGCAAGAACAAGAATACGAGGACAGGGATACTCTGAGCTTTGAAAAAGACCGGTGGGTCTACATCTAGGCCAATGGCGTTTACGGTGGTCTTCACAGGGAAAAATCTAAACTTTGTGCGCTAGTAATTGCCGATGTTAACTCACTGGGTGATAAATATTTTCTGGCCATTGAAGGTAGGAACCAAAACAAATCTGGCACGAAGTTTTGCAGAATCCAAAGGATCAGGGCATAAAGCCGCTAAGATTGGCGATGGAACTCCGGGGTTTTGGCCTGCACTGGACGAAGATTTCCCGGAGACTCGTCACTAGCGGTGTTGGGTACATTCAGGATAGCCAATATTCTCAATTGATTCCTCACAACCTAATCTCTTAGCCAAAGGCAAAGCAAGTCCTGCATCAAATCGGGCAGGCTGAAACACCACAAAAGGCAGAATAAGGCTTTTGACACTTTCATCAAGACATGTGAAGCTAAAACTCAAAGGCTTCGCTATGCCTGCAAAAAGACCGCAATGAACTGCTGATAACACTCTTTGATTTCTCGGTAGGATACTGGCAAAGCATCCGCACCAGGTTTGTAGACCTATAAACAGATTTGTGATTCAAGAAATGAACGAGGAGGTTCTCATGTCTATGAATTATTGGCTTAGGGAATCGAGAAAATCGAGTTATTGTTCCAAATAAGTTGCGCAGCGCTCCCCGTGTTGACGACCCTGTCCGGTATCATTTTTTGCCTGCAACGATGGGGTCCGATGTCCCTGCGGAATATGGGTCCGACAACGGTCATTGCAGATTGGGGGGCAACCTCACCTGTGCGATTGGCTGACAGACATCAAGGCAATTTTCTGCATCCCGCTACGAAAAAACTGCAAGGCTCAATTCGGATAATGACACGAAACTCTATAAGTTGCGCAACATCATCAAACGTACGTTCGACCGTCTCAAAGACTGGCGCACTCGGCACTGCGAACCTTGCGCTGCATCTCGACTTTCAAAGACGCCGCACATATCGCTGCTATCGTTAATTTGGGGCTTATGAGTCTACGCCCTAGAATAGTAAAAATGTCCCACATAATTCGTATTCCAGATAGCTTGTATAAAAGGCTTGAGAAACATGCTATGGGACGTAAAACTCCTGCAAACACTATTGAAAGATTTCTTGATCAAATTGAAGGAGTTGATTCTTCCGGGAGACCTCGCCACTTTCCTGGAGTGATATCAAAATTTACATTGCCTATAATTCTGGAACCAGAAGACGTTAATGAGCCGAAGTCACCCTACTCAAACCCCGACCAGAGACGAGGCTGAAGAGGCTGTGCGCGTTCTTTTACGCTGGATCGGTGAAAATCCTGAGCGTGAGGGGCTACGTGAGACCCCGAAGCGCTTCATCTCGGCGTTTCAGGAGTTTTTCTCTGGCTACGATGAGAGTCCAGAGGATATTCTTTCGCACACCTTCGATGACATCGACCAGTACGAGAGATTCGTTCTGTTACGCGGGATCGACTTTGTCTCGCATTGTGAACATCATATTTTACCAGTTATCGGCGAAGCGCACGTTGCGTACATTCCCAGCAAGGGTGTCATTGGCATCAGCAAACTTGCACGCGTCGTCGAGGTTTTTGCGAAACGTTTGCAAACCCAAGAGGGTATGACGGTGAATATTGCGAACGTCATCGAGCGCACCTTAAAGCCAAAAGGTGTCGCGGTGATGATCTCTGCCGAACATCAGTGCATGTCGATCCGTGGTGTTTGTAAGCCAGGGGTAAAAACCATCACCACCCACAGCACTGGAGCATTTTTACAGAACCCGTCCCTATGGCAAGATTTCAAAGACCAAATCCAGCACTGTTAAAGAATGCCCAACCTCGCCGACCTTATGGGCACACGCCCAGCTTTGCTTTTGGACGGTGCAACAGGAACCAATCTCTTTGAGATGGGGCTAGCCGACGGTCAAGCCCATGAGTTGTGGAATATCGGTCAGCCTGAGAAGATCAAGCGCCTGCACCAGATGTTCATCGAGGTGGATTCTGATGCAATTTTGACCAACAGTTTTGGCGGAAATGCCCGACGTTTGGCATTGCACCAAGCCGCCGATCAGGTTCATAAGCTGAATCTTGGGGCTGAGAATCTTGCCCGCGATTGCGCCGAAAGTGCTGGGCGACCGATGCTGGTGTTTGGCTCGGTCGGACCAACCGGAGAGACCTGCTTGCGCCCTTAGATGAGCTGACCGCCAAAGTGGCAGAAGACTGCTTTGCCGAGCAGACGCACGGCCTTGAAGAAGGCAGTGTCGACGCCTTTTGGATCGAAACGCTTTCAAGCCTTGATGAAGCCGAAACCGCGATACGTGGTATCGAGCGCGTGAGCGACAAACCAATTGTGCTGTGTATGAGCTTCGATACCGCAGGGCGAACCATGATGGGGCTTACGCCTGCTGATCTGCCTGCTCAATTGCAAAAACTTGCGCTGAATGTTGACGCGTTCGGTGCGAATCGCGGCTTGGGTCCTGCTGAATTGCTGGAAACACTGATCAGCATGAGTGCTGCATATCCTGAGGTGACGCTGATCGCAAGAAGCAATTATGGCATCCCAGAATTTAGGGGTGGCACATTCCACTACCACGGTACACCGGAATTGATGGCGGCTTATACCGAATACTGTCTGGATATCGGGGTGCGCATTATCGGTGGCTGTTGCGGTACCACACCGGAAGTGATTGCTGTGATGCATCGCGCCATCGACAACTACGCGCCACGCGAAATGAATCCAGAAACCCAAGCCAAAATTGCTGCCTTCATCGCTGAAAACCGTACTAGCCCAACACCTAGCGCTGAGTCCAAAGAACCCACTGACCAGCCGCGTTCTGGCAGGCGGTCTGCTGGACGTTCTCGCGCACGTCACCAACTGTAATCTCAGCCAGTAAGTCTTGGCAGGCAAAGCCTTGACTACCGATGTAGCGTTCGGTGACCTTGAACTCGCCGAGTGCATTTTGTTCAGGCATAGACCACTTATATGTCTCTCCCACCTCCTCAGCAACGAGTGCCTCATGCGCGGTTGAGCTTAACTGTTGTTGTAACTCGAACAACAAACGCTGAGCCTCGCCCTCGTACTGGACCACTGAATGCCCTGCATAACCACCAAGAGCAGCATAAAACAGCGCGAGAAACGCACGCTTATCCGAAGCTTGGCCGAATCCGATGAACCTTAAGGGAAGTGGAGAGGACATCTTGGCGTAATGAGTGCCAAAATAGCCACCAATGAGGATTCCAGCGATGGTGTACTTAGCGAGGCGGTTCTTATAGGCAAGTTCGCTTTCGCCACGTTCTGGCGTGCTACAGCCAACCGCGACTAAAGCTATCGTTCCGATCAAACTGCAACTAAGTGATTTACGCAGAGAGCTTGCGGACTTTCTGCGATCAAAAGCGACCTTGCAACGTGATGCTTCTGCACCAGATAGACATGTATTCATGACCGAATCATACGCACATTTGATGCTAAATCCACTCCGAAATTGCACGCGCAAACTCTTTGCGCTCAAGCACGCAGAAGTAATGCAAAAAAAGAAGTGGCTGGAAAAGATATCAAAAAATAGACTTGTTGCAAAAGTAGCGTTTTTTTGAATAAGGCGCAATTCCCCCTTTCCTGTTCTATAAATTAAAATTCTGCCATGATGTTGTTTATGCCAGCGATGATGGAGGATTTTGCGGCACGAGAATATTCGGAATCGGTCAGCTACGATGCGGAATTTCTTCATACAGGTGTGTTAGAAGTGTGTTCTTTTTCCTCTTTGGCAAGTTTTCCTTCTTTTCGGTTTCTTATCAGGGATGTCTGTGGCGGGGGGGTGATAGCCTTGATAGCCACTATCGGCATAAAAGACGGGAATCTCCTGGGATTTAGCTGTGAAACGACATATTTATTTGTTGCGGGACGTAGTGGGATATGGCGAGATGAAAACGCCGCATATTCGGGCTTTGGATGGTTTTTTTGATCGGAAATTTTTTTCTCGAACTACCATCTAACAACAAGATAAACGCCTAACTGCCAAGTGTTAGTTGGTAGTTAGGCTGCTGGAACTTGAAACTTGCAGGTGAAACTTGAAACTTTCAGCTTTTGGTTGTGATGCTTGGCTTTTTCTGGAGCACCAGCGCAAGGCGGTTTGTCACTGCCAATCTGTGAAGGCTACTGCTGTATTGCTGGCCGCGAAAACTGATCTGGACAGAAAACAGAAGGAAAAACACAACTCAAAAGAGAATTGATGATTGTTTCCTAGCGTTTTTTGGCGTTATATACAAAATATCTGCTTGTTTTTGCTTGATTCAAAGCCTTTTCAGCAAAAAAACCGCCAAAACTTGTCGCTATATACCAGCATTTACGGGTAGTAACGTCATATACTGTGCCGGGTTTGGGACGTGGACGGTACGTCCATTGTGGGTCGTGATGATCTTGTTCTTGGTCGCTTTTTTTTTACCAGAATACCAGCTTTTTTGTTTTCGTGTGGGGTGCTGTACAGGCTATTCTTTGCGTAATTAAAAGAGCCTTCTGCTAGATAGCGTAGTCACGAGATATTGAGCCATAGAGCGATGCATCTGATGTGTATAGTGGCGATGCAGAATATTTGAATCAAAAAATTGTCGTTTAGCTATACGTCTCAGGATAATGAATTACAAATCAAACAAAAATCATGGTAAATGGAGTTGTCCAATGGCGTTCCCATTTGCATGCAGGTGTTGGTAATCCCCCCTTTTTTGGTGTGCTTTGGAACCAGGTTTTCATGCGGCAATTTTTTGTTGTTGATGTTGTGTGAGT
>JABSOH010000084.1 GCA_013216065.1 Alphaproteobacteria bacterium | reverse complement strand
GATTGGATCGCCGCCGATACCGATACAAGTAGATTGTCCAAGCCCTGCTGCCGTGGTTTGTCCGACGGCTTCGTAGGTCAGCGTACCCGAGCGCGACACGATCCCAACCTTTCCCGGACGATGGATATGCCCCGGCATAATACCAATTTTGCACGCCTCCGGGGTGATGATCCCCGGACAGTTCGGGCCAATTAAACGTGTCTTGCTGCCGCTCAGCAAACGCTTGACTTTCAGCATATCTTGCACCGGAATCCCTTCGGTGATGCACACCACCAAAGGCACTTCGGCAGCAATCGCCTCCATAATCGCATCCGCGGCAAATGGTGGTGGCACGTAGAGAACACTAGCGTTCGCTCCGGTTTCTTGCACCGCATCGAAAACAGTATTAAACACCGGCAAGTCAAGATGCACGCTTCCACCCTTTCCCGGTGTAACACCACCAACCATCTGCGTGCCATAAGCAATCGCCTGCTCGGAATGAAAAGTGCCTTGCGCCCCCGTGAAGCCCTGACAAATGACTTTGGTCGTCTTATCCACTAATACAGCCATGATCCTAACTTTCCGCGACAGCAGCAACAATTTTCTTTGCAGCATCCCCCAAATCATCGGCAGCGATAATCGCCAGCCCGGAATTCTGGAGAATTTCCTTACCCTTCTCAACATTGGTACCCTCAAGACGCACCACCAAAGGGACCTGGATATCAATGTCTTTGGCCGCAGTCACAATCCCATCCGCGATGATATCACAACGCATAATGCCGCCGAATATATTGACCAAAATCCCCTGAACGTGCTTGTCGGATAGGATGATTTTGAATGCCGCCGATACCCGATCCACCGTCGCACCACCACCGACATCAAGGAAGTTCGCTGGCGATGAACCCTCAAGTTTGATGATGTCCATGGTTGCCATCGCAAGACCTGCACCGTTCACCATACAGCCAATGCTGCCATCCAAAGTGATATAATTCAAACCATAGCGCACAGCTTCAAGCTCAAGTGGGGCTTCTTCGGTCTCGTCCTGCATTTCGCTAATGTCGCTGTGGCGATACAGCGCGTTATCGTCAAAGTTCATCTTGGCATCGAGCGCCATTACCGCGCCATCGCCCGTGATCACTAGAGGATTAATCTCAATCAGACTCGCGTCAAGTTCGGTAAAGGCACGGTAAATTCCCGTGATGAACTTCGTGCAGGACTTAATCTGTCCCCCCGATAGCCCAAGAGCAAAGGCAATGCGGCGGCAATGATATCCTGAAACACCCACTACCGGATCAACCTGAACTTTAAGGATTTTCCCTGGAGTTTCCTCGGCCACAGTCTCAATGTCCATACCGCCTTCGGTCGACGCAACAAACGTAATCGTCGAGGTCGCACGATCAATCAGAACACTCAGGTACAGTTCACGCGTGATATCGCATCCAGCTTCAATGTACAGGCGATTAACTTGCTTACCTGCCGAACCGGTCTGCTTCGTCACTAGTGTTTGCCCCAACATCGCACGAGCAGCCTTGACCACCGAGTAGTGATCTGAACAAACCCGCACTCCCCCCTGATCTGGATCGCCGCCAATGAATCGCCCCGCACCGCGCCCACCAGCATGGATCTGGCTTTTCACCACCGTAACGGCTGAACCTAACGTCTTAGCCGCCGATTCAGCGTCACTCGCCGAGGTAATCATTCTTCCCTCGGGTACCAACACACCATAACGGCGCAGCAACTCCTTGGCTTGATATTCGTGGATATTCATGTCTGAGACTCTTCCTTGTTGGCCCGCATTACGCTTATTGACCCACATTTTAGGTAGGCATACAGACCAAATTACAGCATATATCGCCCAGCTATTGCTGAATCATACCCTAGTTAGACTGTTGTAATTTTTCGACGATGTCAACCAGTCGCTGAACGTGCGCAACTGATTCTGTAAATTGCATAGCTTCTTCGGCATTCAATTCGACCTCGACAATGCGCTCGACCCCATTAGCTCCAAGCACCACCGGAACACCAACATACATCCCCGAAAGGCCGTAGGCTCCATCAACATAGGCCGCAACTGGCAACACCGACTTACGGTCAAACAGGTAGGCCTCCGCCATTTGAATCGCCGAGGCCGCCGGAGCGTAAAACGCCGAAGCCGTTTTCATTAAACCGCCAACCTCAGCACCTCCATTACGAGTGCGCTGAACAATTGCATCGATTTTGTCTTGCGTACTCCAGCCCATTTTTAACAGATCCGGCACCGGAATCCCGCCAACAGTCGAATACCGGATCAGTGGCACCATGGCATCGCCATGCCCACCCAACACAAAGGCCGAAACATCAGAAACCGAGACTCCAAATTCTTCAGCCAAGAAATATCGAAACCGCGCACTATCCAGCACTCCAGCCATACCAACAACTTTTTCTTTGGGCAAGCCACTTGCTTGTTGTAATACCGAAACCATCACATCAAGCGGATTTGTGATGCAGATCACAAAAGCATTCGGCGCATATGTTTCAATATTGCTGCCGACATCCTTCATGACACCATTGTTGACCTCAATCAAATCATCGCGGCTCATCCCGGGCTTGCGCGGGATCCCTGCTGTGACGATCACCACGTCAGCATCTCTGATCAGGCTCATGTCGCTGCCGCCTTGAATATCCGAGTCAATCCCAATCACCGGGGTCGCTTCAATCAAATCCAGCGCCTTGCCCTTGGGCGTGCCTTCAACGATATCGCACATCACCACATCACCAAGACGTCGGCTCATGCTCATCAAGCCCAGCGTGCCACCGATATTGCCTGCGCCAATCAGCGCGATTTTATTGCGTTTCCCCATAAATTGTATCCTTAGTATTGATGTATTGAACAACGTTATAAAATTTGCGCCATACGACAGATGCACCGCCAAATCGCAGCATCAAGCAATATCACCGAAAGATGACTTTGCTTAATCAGTCGCAAATCAGCAAGGGCAGGTTCGCCTTAACATCTACCAACACTACGGGATTCGGTACTGCACGCGCAGCGCGCATATCGACCACACAAAACTTCCTCGATGAAGTGCATGATCGGGGAAGTACTCGCACACCACCACGATTATGCCTACGATACGTTTTTCTTTGCCCGAATGTCATAAGAAAAACACTTGATCACCGATCTTTATCAATTGCACATGGCTACGCGCTTGATAATTTTGCCCCCCATCTCAGTGCGTTACACCATCACGAATTTGGTCACCCCAACCCTAACTGCTCGGTTCCGATTTAACCAACCAATTAGGGAACTATTGCCAAATCTAGTGTTTGAGTTGTTGAAATCATGCGGCGGCCTGATTGTCTTTAGTAACATCTATTCCGTCTGCAAATGGCATTTCGATAGTCACTCTGGCCATGTGTCGAAATCCGTGTATTTTTCTCCACTTCTGTTTGGCACACTGGATCAGCTTGAATATTATGGCTATTTTTATTTATAGATTCTCACTTTAGCGGTTCTCAATCGTATCATCATTACCTGAGAGATGAAGTCAAGTATCAAGACAAATGGAATCCTTATATTCTGTGCTGTTGAACAAAAATCGAATAACTGATTGCTCAAGGCCACACCATCAGAGCCATCTAGATAGCCCTGTTTCAGACCATCACCCCTATTGAGCTTTTGAAAGGTTGAGTAGTTTTGACATCCTGCGTCATCCTCTGGAAAGTCTGTATAGCGATAAAGGTTGCGAAATTTTGGATTGTGCTTTTCGGATGCTAATTCTGCAATGGTAATCCTCCCTTTTTTGGTGTGATTTGGAATCAGGTTTTCATGCGTCGATTTTTTGTTGTTGATGTTGTGTGAGTTTCATTGCAGGAGTTATGCCCCCAATAGCCCTATTGGGGACGATCATTGTTGTCTGTCCATAGCCATTTTGTTGCGTAGTCTTTGTTCCTCCTCGATTGAATAGATTTGTTCCGAGCCATTCATGGCGAACGGTTCTGTTGTAGCATTCAATGTCTGCTGTAGCTTTCCCGGTTGGATGGAGCACCCGATGATTTTCTGCCCAGCTTGTGAGTATCGAGTGGATATACCCAGGCCCATTATCAACATCGCGAACTTGCCCTCGCCGTTCCATGATCTGCTCCAATGAACGAACCACACGCCGTGCGGGAAGGGTAAAGTCAATGCCCAGAGCTTCCCGGTTGAAATCATCAATGATCTTCAATGTCCGAAAGCATTGCCCATTCCAAAGTTGATCGCTCATGAAATCCATCGACCATATTTGATTGGGGGCGGATGCAGTGGCCGATCACGCTTCCAACGCCTGCGTGATTTGATGCGAAGAGTTCCAGCGCGCCCGCCGCACACGCTCCATTTGAAGCCTTTGACATTGCGCAAAGATAAAAAAGCACAAGCCCCAATGACGACGTGTATCTGTCAAATTCACCCCGCAATCAACGCATTGCTCAAAAGCGCCTCATGGCGATCACAGCGTTCACTGATCCTGAAATGCCAGGCGGATCGAAACTCCCTGACCGCTTGTTCGGCCATCTCTTTGCGTAGAGACGGCCGCACTACTTTTTTGCAAGAGCATCCTTGATCAACTCGTTTTGCAAACTCAGATCGGCGTATATCCTTTTTAGACGAGCATTGTTAGACGAGCATTCTCTAATTGCAAAGATTTCATCTCCGGGATCATTGACGCATCCATGCCGCCATACTTGCTGCGCCATACATAAAACGTCGCGTTGCTCATACCATGTTCGCGACACAGATCCATCACAGGCACACCGCCCTTTGCTTGCTTGAGGATGATTTGGCTTTCCGCAAATTTTGACTTCAACGGCACTGGTGACCCTGGAGATTAATCCTGCCGGAACATCGGCATCGTACATTTCCTTAAAATACAGTAACAATTTCACGGGTGGTCACGCCCTTGGCACAGAGGTACAAGATCTTGTGCCGCTAGGAAAGTGGTCTATCTGGCTATCCGGGAGGCATCAAAAAAAATGGACCATGCCGATCTACAACTGGCGTTCGGCATTGAATCACTTGATGATTGAGTTTGACGAGCGATAAAGAACTCTCACGATCCCGTGGCACCTCAATATTGATGGCACCATCATCAGTATATAGGGTTTTTCTGGAATAGCCGTAACGGCTATTCAAATTACCACTGACCTGATGTTTATCATAGCCTAAATGATCATCCAGTTTGGCACCTGACGCGGCTTCAACGATGATTTTTTTGAGCATACGGCTAAAGTCACTGAGGTCTTTCTCATTTGCCAGCAACTCCTCTACCTCGTTTCCCTTTTCGAATACCACCAGAGTAACTTTCGTCTAAATTCTATCTCTCAGCAAACTGTGCGGCTCTTTCCTGTTGTTTCCCAGCAATGGCGGTGCGTAGCTTGTGAAAAAACGAACAGCTGTATTGCGATGAACACCTACCAATTCGACTGCTGTTCTTGCTGTCGAATCCGCATCAAAGTATTTCATGAATTCCAGTTGCTTATTTCTTGATAATTTACAATGCTTTACATACATAGATAACACCTAACTTATTTTAAGTCAGGTGCCAGCCCCTTATCTTTTTGATGTGCAAGGACTGCTCTACGATAGCCCTGACTTTTGATCGAGTTGTGTTGGCCTGTTTTTGCCACTAGGTCAGATCTGCACCTACGGAAATGGACTTCAAGCCTTATTTTCCTCTCATCTGATCGATGCCGCCCAGATCGGGCCCGCGGTCGCAGCAACTATGGAAAACAGGCTCCATCATGCGCTATTCGTCACGTGCGGATCAGTCCATGGCGGTTGTCGATATTGATATGGTTCTTGTAGCCAAAGGTGGGCAATAAAACTTCCAATGGGTTACTGGCTTTCGACAAACTGGCAAGACGCTCTTCAAAATCAAAAAAAGCCTGGATGGTTCATCAAAACCTCCTATCTCAGACGCCAAATACAGTGGAGCATATCAAGGGCCCGCAGGACCAGAGGTTTTTAGAGGTGTCCGGTTCATCGCTTTGCGCAATAAGCATAACTTGCCCTTGTCTGATCCACCGTGCGCGAAGCACGGCGGACCAGGGGGCGTTGACTTTTAGGATCGGATGGACTCGGTCTCGTTTCAACATCGGGCTTCTCTTGCTCAGAAGCCCAGAGGACTGCGAAGCCGCGTGGCTTCTCTGGCGTGAACACAAGATAAAAGCAACACACTAGTCCCAAGGCAACCGCCTGTGAGCGATAAAAAAACCTCAAGGATACAATGCGATCCGGTCTAATCCAGCGGTTTCATCGAATCCAAACATCAGGTTCATATTCTGCACTGCCTGACCTGAAGCGCCTTTCATTAGATTATCGATCGCCGCTAGCACCACGGCACGGCCGAGTAGATGGTCGGGGAACACCGCAATTTCGGTGGTGTTACTGCCAAAGACGTTTTGGGTTTTCGGGGCTTGCCCCAATTCGAGCACCCGGATGAAGGGGGCATCAGCGTAAAAATCTGCAAGATGTTGTTGCAGGTCAGCAACCTTGGTGTTGCTCGTCAGGCGCACGTAGCTGTTGGCGAGAATTCCGCGACTGATGGGGATCAGATGCGGAGTGAAACTGACGTAGAGCCGTTGCCCAGCTGCTTTGCTCAGTTCTTGCTCTATCTCCCACATATGGCGATGATTGCCGATGCTGTAGGCACTGAGACCCTGATTGACCTCGGTGAACATCAGGTTGGATTTTGCCGCGCGTCCAGCACCGCTAATTCCTGATTTGGCATCAATAATGATGTCCTCGGTGCTGATCAAGCCCCCTTGAACCAAAGGAATCAAGCCAAGGTTTGCCGCGGTGCAATAGCAGCCCGGGCAGGCCACCAGCCTAGCGGTCTTGATGGCCTCGCGGTAGATTTCGCTGAGACCGTACACACCTTCGGCCAAGATATCTGGAGCTGGATGAGGTTTATCGTAGGCCTTTTGATACAGTTCGGCATCATCGAAGCGAAAGTCCGCTGACAGATCGATGATACGCAGATTCGGATGTGCAGTAATTATCCCAGGCAGGATATCGCCTGCAGTGCCATGGGGTAGTCCGGTGAACAACACGTCAAGGTCATCAATTGGCATATCCTCGAGCTTTTGCATTAGTGGGAAATCGCTGGGTAGGTGTGGAAAGACGGTATCGGCGCTCATCCCGGCCTTGCCGTGTGCGCCGAGAGCCACTAGACGGGCATGTGGGTGCCGATCTAAGAGTCTGATGAGTTCTGCACCAGTGTAGCCACTGGCACCGAGAATCACGATGTTCAAGGTTTTCATGAGAGTTTTAGATTCCTGTTGAGAATGGGCGTTTCATTCAACGCCAAGGTTCAGAATCATCGACCACGAATTGACTGGGATCGTCGATATTGGCGTGGTCATCATCTGGGGTTGGTTGTTCGGGTGGGAAAAAGAAGGAATCGTAAAATTCACCATCGTTTTCAATAGCATCCAAAAAATCATCGACGTCGAGATAATATCGTCGCTCAGTAGATTTTTGTAAATCTTCGGTGGTGCGCGCATCGGATGAAGCACCGAAAGTGAAGAAGCGCAAAAATTTGTGTCCGCGATGGAATTTGATATTCATCCAAGTTTCGATCATAAGGCACCCGGCAGCTTCAGCGGCTTCGATAGCAGCGAACATCAAATCCATTCCGAGCCGCTCGCGCCGCAGCAAAGGATGCACGTACAGATGATGCAGCAGCATCCCATCGCTTAATCCAAAATCGGGCTTGTTGGTGTCGATATTGCGCGGTAGCCAACTCACCATTCCGACGATGCCGAGATGGTTTTCCGCCACCAGAACATTGCCGCCGCCGCCGCTATAATAGTTGCGCACGCCTTGCAGGTAAGGAAAATCGCGCGGAGCATCGAACACGCAATCGGACTCTTCACCAAAAGCACAGGCTAGCAAGTTCACAAGGTCTTCGTGATCATCGTTTTGGCCGGGTCTGAGGTCAAAGTCGGACATGATGGTTCTTTGCTTTGATAGGCCTTGTCGATTATTAAATTTAATATGTTGAAGATTATTTTTAAGAAAGGGGCTAACACCCAAGATTGAGATTTGAGAGTAGACTCGAGGTCTTTAAGTAGCTTTTGTGGTGAACCAGTATTAAATCGCCACTCGCACTCTTTCAAGAACATGCTGAAGTGTTGTTTTGGAATACCATTGAATTTTTGCATCTGCTGTTTTG
>JABSOH010000083.1 GCA_013216065.1 Alphaproteobacteria bacterium | reverse complement strand
CCCCTGCTTGCTTGAGGATGATTTGGCTTTCCGTACATTTTGACTTCTTCATCTGAATGCTCCTTCGGTCAGTAAACTGCAGAAAATTCTGGTTTTCAATACTGCCAATTTCAGGGTCGATTACCGCGGGGCTTCGGATATGCGCTGCCTCAAATCTCTGAAAGATGAAAACGCCCGACTTAAGCGCCTGCTAGCGGAGACGATGCTGGACAATGCCGTTTTGAAAGATATCTCGGGGAAGAGCTGACGACACGCGATCAGAGGCATGAAGCAGCGCTTTGTGCGATAACGGGGCTCTTGCAACGTATGCCGCCTGATCAGCGTTGATCCAGAAACTGTCCGGCGCGAACGCCCGCCGAACAACCAGGATATCCGGAAAGAAATGAAACAGATCGCGGCGAAACGGCGACGGTTTGGATATCGCCAAATTGGGGTGCTGCTGGAAGGAAATGACAATGAACCACAAGAAATGTACCGCCTCTACAGCGGGGAAAGTTCACTGTGAAGCGCAGGCGGAGCCGGAAAAAGAGCGCCCTCTGGCACCGGAACGCCTGTGCCAGAGGCGTTGCAGCCCAGTAGTCCTGAACTTTCTGTCTGACACCTTCGGCACATCACGACGCTTTCGGATATTGGCTGTAAATTGATGACTGCTGCTGGGAGAACCTGTGCCTTATTGCCGACACCAGCATTTCTGGCACGGGTTTATGGAAAGCCCGCGTAGATCGTGTCGGATAACGGCACCGGGTTCACCAGTTACGCGATCCTGAAGTGGGCCGACAGGAATGGCGTCGACTGGCATTATATCGAGCCGGGTAAACCACGGCAAAATGCGTTTATCGAAAGCGGACACCCCCGAGAACCTAAAATTGATGAGACCTTGAATAGAAAATGCTTTTTTGTGTGAGATTGTCCCTGGAACTTTTTCTGGGCGGAATACCCGGATGGAGCCCTTCGTGTGCTCTGCCATGGCTTCCTTTTTTCGCCAATAGACCACACGCCTCATATTGCAGGCAAGGTTTGCCCGCCCGATGTGTGTTTTTCCCCGCTTCAACCCGATGGTTCTCACGAAGAGGTTCATCGGACCTTTGAGGTGGGCAAACGAGTGAAGGCCCTGACTTTCGATCATTCCCCCGCTGTTTGGCATGGGCTTACCTTCAGGTTTCTTGCGGTGAATTTGCGATGTTCAGCATCTTGTCTTCCATCATGGCCTCCATTCTTCCGGGGCGGTGTTGGCATAAGGCGGTATTCTTCGGGTCGAGTACGTTCCCAATTTGCCAAACGTTCATCAAGATCGAAAAAACCGAATTGCATCACAAACCCCTTGAAATTCAATACGTTCTATTGAATCAGAAAAACGCGACTTGAGCGAGGTTTTCGGGGGTGTCCAAGTTTCAACGGCAGCCTGCGAGACGGGCTATTAAACGAAGAACTGTTTGAAACACTCGAAGATTCGCGGTGCCAACTGCCTCCATGGCGATATGATGACAATCACGTCAGGCCGACTCAAAAACCAGGCCCCAGCACAAGCGCGCCGGATGCTTGGGCTAAACGGAGGGCTTGCACAAAACGAAACCTGTGACTATAATTCCTGCAGACTCTTAGGATCAAGTGAGAGACGACAGGGAAGCAGGTCATAACTGACATCATGGCAGGGGTTTTATATAAAACAGAAAAGGGGAAACTGCGCCTTATTCAAAAGAACGCTACTTTTGCAACAGGTCTGATTTATTGATGTTGTGCACGACAAATCAACCTGATACACTGCCGTCGCTCAAATCATTGAACACCAGATTCGATTATAGTTCTTTATTTATTGGATGATTCGAAATGTTGAGACTCTACTGCCGAGTTAGGTCGTTGGTTTGTGACCCTGCGACTTTTGCAGGACACCATGTGCGCAGGCGGTCCGTGCTTTGTTGGTGAGTTTTGAGTTCCAGGAAAGAACAGTTCCGTATCTAAGTCGTACCTTAGGGCATTGGTTTTTGCGTGCATTTACTTTAACCTTTTATTCCGTTCTGAGCTTTTTTAAGCCAAACAGTGTCTTGGTCGACGAACAGCCGAAACCAGAATTCGAGAGAGATGAGCGCGCGGAGTTGACGAGTATAGTTAAATTGGCCAGATATATGCTCGTTTAGCATTGCCGAAACGGCAGATGTTGATATGATGTTGCGGCTCTCCAAAGAACCGTCCAATAGAATGTTACAACAAAAACTTGTCATAGACTGACGCAACCATTCGCTAACTGGTGCGGTGAACATCCGCTTCTTTCCCCATGTGAGTTCTCGACCAAGCAACGGTTCAACAGCCTTCTTATAGATCCACTTTGTTTCCCCATTCTTGATTTTGTGCTTCCCGGGAATATTAAAGGCGAACTCTGCCATCCGGTAATCGAGAAAAGGTGAGCGGGTCTCTAAGGAATTTGCCATCGACATCCTATCTAGTTTAACCAAATTATTGCCAGATAACAACGTAGTCGTATCTGCGTAGAGTACCTTATTTATTGGATCTTGATGTGGAACTTTACGGATTGCATTGGATAGGCTAGCGAAAGGATCATTATCATGGAATGCTTCAAAAAGTTCACCAGTCAGCAAAACATTTGATTCATTGCTGATCAACCATCCAGATGAGTGTGCGAAACGATCTTCCCACCCATCGCTCAAACTTGTCCCATCTCCTTCAGGAAAGAGGGAAAGGTATCTTTCGTAACCGCCAAACAACTCGTCACCCCCATCTCCAGTCAGGACCATTTTGACTTTCTTTGATGCTACAGCCGATATTTGATCCGTAGGAATAAAGGATATGTCTCCGTGGGGCTGGTCACATTGCCATATTAATCTTGACCACAACTCAGAGGTTTCATAATCAGAGATGCTCACTTCGTGCTTGGCTCCAAAACGTCGTGATGCTAGCAAAGCGTACTGTGTTGCATCAAATCTTTGATCATCGAATCCAATGGAAAAAGTCCGTACACTTTCATGTTGATACATACTCATAAAGCCTACGACGGTACTGCTGTCCAATCCTCCAGATAAAAAAGCACCAAATGGTACGTCGGATCTCAACCTCAGTCTGGTCGCATCATCAAGTAGTCTGATTAAACCCGCTTTAGCGTCAGCTTCAGTCATGCTAGGCTCTGGTGAAACGTCGGCCAAATCCCAATATTTTTTCAACGTAACGCCTTTGCTCGCAGAGATGTACACCATATGCGCAGGCGGCAAATGTTGAATTCCTTCAAACGCGGTATGCGGTTGTGGAATGTAATTCAAAGCAAAATACTGCGCAATCGCGTCGATGTTGGGCTTATAGGTTTTACCGTTGGCTAAAATTGCTTTTATTTCCGAGCCAAACCAGATACGGCCTTCTTCAGCAGAACCAGCCAAATAACACGGCTTAACACCTAGTCTATCTCGATATAAAAACAAATCTTTGGTACTTTTTCGATAAATGGCAATGGCGAACATTCCATTGAGTTCCAGGACAAAATCAGATCCCCATTGCTCAAACGCGCGCAAAAGAACCTCTGTATCACCTTTAGAGGTGAATTTCGCACCAAGCTTTAATAATCTCTCTCTGAGCTCTATGTAATTGTATATTTCGCCGTTTTGAACCAAGACGACATCGCGATCATCCGAATACATAGGTTGATTGCTGGATTCGGTAAGATCTAATATCGACAATCGCCGATTACCAATAAGGACGCTTTGGTCTGAATAATATCCATCGGCATCCGGGCCGCGATGAAGGATACTCTGTGACATAGCCACCGCAACCGTTTCGGAAACAGGTTCTCCAAGAAAGCTATACGATCCAAAAATGCCACTCATCAGCTTATCCCTCCGTGATAATTTTGTGCAGATTTTTGACAACGCGTGCTTGATCAAGCTGATCCATAGAGCTACCCGAGGGAAGACAAAGGGATGTTAGGAAAAGCCGGGCGGAAACAATTTCTTCTGCTGAATGCGTTGCTAATTCGAATCCATCGCACAACGGCTGCATATGCATGGGTTTCCAAGCTGGACGCGTCTCGATTCCCTTTTGTTTAAGTCTTTTCATAATTTGATACGGATGGATAGAGATCAAGCTCGAATCGAACTGCACCACAGTCAACCAGCGGTTTCCATGCTCGTTTTCTAGATTTTCTTGAAAGCTGATACCCGGTATTTTGCAGAGTTCGCTGCGATAAAAATCAAAAATCTTACGCCTCGCACTCACTCGTTGTGAAAGAATGTTCAATTGACCAACACCAATCCCGGCAAGAACATTCGACATACGGTAATTATAGGCTATCGAGGAATGCTGGTAGTGTGGGGCATCATCTCGGCCTTGAGTAGACAGCTTGCGTGCCTTTGAGATCAAATCTGCGTTGTCAGAAACCAGCGCACCACCGCCTGAAGTGGTGATGATTTTATTGCCATTGAACGAGTATGCACTCAGAATGCCATGCGATCCACTATGACGTCCACCGTACTCTCCCCCGAGGCTTTCTGCGGCATCCTCAACAATCGGTATGCCATATAATTCCGCAAGCTTGGTTATTTCGTTCATATTTGCGGTCTGTCCATAAATATGAGCAACAAAAATTACTGCGGGAAGGGTGCCAGAGCAGTGATCTTTTTCGAGTTGTATGCGCAAAGCTTGGGGGGACATATTCCACCCTATTGGTTCGGAGTCGATCAAGATCGGCGTTGCACCTTCGTACAGGATGGGCTGCAACGACGCGGCGAATGTGAGATCTGAAAGATACACTCTGTCACCACGACCTATGTCAAGTACACGCAGAGCTAGGTGCAATGCAGCAGTTCCAGATGACAATGCAAGCGCATGTGCTCGACCAACGTATTTCGCGAGCTTCAATTCAAATTGCTGTAAATGAGGTCCAGCAGGTGCAATCCAATTGTCCTCAAAAGCCTGCTTCACAAAGTTAAGTTCCTGCTCGCCTATGTGTGGCGGTGAAAGCAATATTTCTGATTGAAAAGATTTTCGTTCAACAATGTTGACGGGTCGTTTAGTGACATCGCACAAAACCACGAAATCCACATCGTTTTTTTCCAGGGCACCCAAAATGGCAAAACTATCGCTTGTTTCAAGCAAATGAATGGGCTTCTTCCGAGGCAAAAGAGATATCGGCAATTTCATTCCCAATCCTGAAAGAAGTGCGCGCCGAATGTCACCGTCAGTGATGGTGCGCTCTAACTCTCCGACAGAGTTGACGACAAGGCACACCTTAATACTCGCCCGCTCAAGGATAGGTAAACAATCCTCAACAGAAGCCGACCATGGCACAAATTGATCAGAAATATTCAACATTCTCGACATTAATGTGCCACGACAGCTGCCACAAAAGCATGATCAGAACTATACCAGATCGAATCTGGTGTTTGATGATTTGAATGATGGCGGCGTATCAGATTGATTTGTCATTGCGCAACGTCGATAAACCTGACAAGGACACGCTACCGTGGAAGAACATAACATTGTTGGATTACTTGATCGAGATGAAATTTCCGATCCTTTAACAGATATTTTGCGTACAGAAGCAAGCCTATTGGATACCTCTAAAGACTCCCTATCTCAGACACCGAACACTGCGAATCATATCACAAGCCGCAGAACTAGGGGCTTTAGAAATGCCCAACTGCTTCCACGCAGAGCACAGACGTTGCATCATCTGTCTGAAAATTTCTGCTGTGCACATAACAAAAGGGGCTGGCACCTGACTTAAGACAAGTTAAATGTCATCTATGTATGTAAAGCATTGTCAATGATCAAGAAATAAGCAACTGGAATTCATGAAATACTTTATTGCGGGTTCGACAGCGGGAACAGCAGCTAAATTGGTGGGTGTTCATCGCAATGCAACTGTTCGTTTTTTTTCACAAGCCCCGCCCCGCCCGCCATTGCCGAGGAACAACTGGAAAGAGCCGCACAGTTTGCTAGAGAGGGAGAATTAGACGAAAGCTACTCTGGTGATATTCGAAAAGGGAAACGAGGTAGAGGAGTTGCCAGCAAAGTGGTAGTGTCTGGTATTTTGAAGCGCGGTGGAAATGTTTACACACAAACCATCCTGGACGCTAAAATGGATACTCTGATGCCTATTATTCGGCAGAAAATAACGCCTTGTTTATACTGATAGCTATCGTTCATATAACGGTGTCAGGGTTCAAGCACTACAGGATCAATCATTCAACACTTTTTGCTCATGGACGTCATCATATCAATGGCATTGAACACTTCTGGAACCCGGCAAAATGGCAGATGCGAAAATTCAATGGTATTCCAAAACAACACTTCAGCATGTTCCTGAGGAAGTGCGAGTGGCGATTTAATATTGGTTCACCACAAAAGTTACTTAAAGACCTCAAGTCTACTCTCAAATCTCAATCTTAGGTGTCAGCCCCTAACAAAATTCACACTTGTACAAAAGATTGAATGCTTTAGACTTCCGCCTGTTGGAGTGGCCTCCGTTCCCTTCAACAGGGAACCACAAACAAAACTACACCAATGACTTTTGCAACGGGTCTATTGATCAAGTTGTTACTGCCACATGTATTAACTGCTATAGTGGCAAGGAATATAGCTAAGTACGCCATGGGTTCAGATCACGAACAACAGGAACAAACCATCAATCGTCGCGGCGTGATTATGCTTGGCGGGGCGTTCGTGGGGTTTGGTGTTCTGGCCGCGAGGCTGTTTTATCTCCAAATCCAACAGGTTGAATACTACCGCACCGAAGCCGAACGCAACCGCACCAATTTGGAAATTTTGCTACCCAAGCGCGGTGCAATCCTTGATGAGCGCGGCCGAAAAATCGCCGATAGCATCATTGAATACGACCTATACTTGCTGGAGAAGTACAGCAAGCTGACCGCAAAGCAGTTGACCGAAGTGTTGAGCTATTTACGCCTTGGGCAACCGTCAAACTCAGCACTGCTTGACCTCATCCTGACTAACAATCGCCGCCCCTTACTGCTGATGCGCAACATTAGTGCCGAGCAATTGATGCGCCTTGAGTTTCATCGCGCCGAGCTACCAGACTTCGCCATCCGGAAACAGGTGCGGCGGCACTATTTCATGGGAAGCGCCCTAAGTCCGATTACAGGCTATGTTGGGCGCGCTAGCGAGTCCGACCGTGGCGATCGCTCCTACGCCCTGATGGAAGAATACCGCCTCGGCAAAGCCGGCATCGAACGTCAATACGAAGACTATCTCCACGGCGATACTGGTACCGCGGCGATCAAGGTCGACGTCTACGGCGAGCGCTTGCAGGAGCTTGACCGCACCGAAAGCCGTGCTGGAGCCAATCTGCAATTGCACGTCAATACGGATTTGCAAGAATACACCATGCAACTCCTCGCCGATCATCGCTCGGGGGCTGTAGTAGTGCTGGATGCCCTAAACGGCGGGGTCAAGGCACTGGCATCCTACCCATTTTACGATGCCAACGAGTTCAAGACCAAACTGCTGCCTGAACGCTGGCATAGCCTAACCAACGACCCCTCAAAACCTATGGTCAACAAGACACTGGCTGGCGTATATTCGCCGGGTTCGACGTTCAAACCCATCGTCGCACTCGCTGCCCTACGCGCTGGAATCGACCCCAGCAAACAGCACTATTGCAATGGATTCATGTCTCTTGGCAATGCGCGGTTCCACTGCTGGAAGAAGCAAGGCCACGGCTACACCAATCTGCAACAGGCCATCATACAGTCCTGCGACGTGTGGTTCTACCAGACCGCACGCCAACTCGGTATCGCCAAAATCGCTAAAATGGCACGCGAGCTTGGGCTCGGCGCACTGAGCGGCATCGACCTCGAAAACGAAAAGGACGGCTTGATTCCCGACGCAGAATGGAAACGCAAGACCTTGAATGCACCGTTCTATCCTGGCGAGATCGTAATCTACGGTATCGGGCATGGCTTTATCCTCAGCACGCCATTACAACTCGCACGCGCCTATGCCAGCTTCATCAATGGAGGCTATTTGCTGACCCCACAGCTTGCCCACCGCGTGCAGCAATCAAACCACGCCTTCAAAGACCTCTCATCCCCAACACCGCACAAAATTGCGGTACCCGAGGCGCATTTGCATATCGTGCGCGAAGCCTTGATCAACGCCGTTAACACCCCACGCGGTACAGCATGGCGTTCACGTCTCAACAAAGACCTCGGCTTTGCTATGGCAGGAAAAACCGGAACCACGCAAGTGCGAC